>CAIXSE010000001.1 GCA_903921965.1 uncultured Thermoleophilia bacterium
CTCGTCGAGCACGACCTGGTGACCGACCTCGATGCTCATGTGGCTCGGCAGGATGTAGTTGACGGCCTCGGGGCAGAGACGCGCGGCGGCGAGCGCGGCGGCCGCGCTGATGAACCCGTCCATGACGACGGGCACGCGGTGCGCCGCGCCGCCCAGGAACACGCCGGTCATGGCGGCGATGTCGAGGCCGCCGACCTTGGCCAGCACGTCGACCGGGTCGCTCGGGTCGGGCTTGTTGGTGACGAGCGCCTTCTCGATGGTCGCGACCTTGCGCGGCAGCGCGTCCCTGGTGATGCCGGTGCCGCGGCCGGTGACCTTGGTCGGCGGCTCGCCGGTGAGCGCCGAGATGACCGCGGACGCGGCGGTCGTGTTGCCGATGCCCACCTCGCCGGTGGCGATCACGTCGAGGCCCTTCTCCAGCTCCTCCTCGACCACGCGGATGCCGATCTCGATGGCGCGCACGGCCTCGTCGCGGGTCATGGCCGGGCCCTGCGCCATGTTGGCGGTGCCCATGCGGACCTTCTCCTGGCGGACGCCCGGGGCGGCGCTGAGGTCGGCGTTCACGCCGACGTCGGTGACGACGACGCGGGCGCCGACGTGACGGCTGATGACGTTGATGCCGGCGCCGCCGGCCGCCATGTTGAACACCATGGCCGGGGTGACCTCGGCGGGGAAGGCGCTGACGCCCTCGGCGGTCACGCCGTGGTCGGCGGCCATCACCGCGACGGCCTTGTGCTCGACGACCGGCTGGTCCTTGCCCTGGATGCCGGCGAGCTGGATCGAGATGGCCTCGAGGCGGCCGAGCGCCTTCGGCGGCTTGGTCAGGTGCATCTGGCGCTCCTCGGCCGCTTTCATGGCGGCGGCGTCGAGCGGCTTGATCGCGGCGAGTGTGGCGTCGAGAAGGTCGGTCACGGAAGCTCCTTGGGGAGGCGGATCGTCAGGAGATGGGATCGAAGGGGTCCTCGGCGGCGGGGCCGGAGGACGTGAGGTCGGGGGCGGCCAGCGCCTTGACGTCGAGCGGGAAACCGGAGACGAGGAAGTAGACCTCGTCGGCGGCGCGGGCGAGGCGCTGGTTCGCCCAGCCGAGCTGGTCGCGGTACAGGCGGGCGAGCGGGTACTCGGGGACGACCCCGAGGCCGACCTCGTTGGTGACGGCGACGAGGGTGACGCCGGCGGCGGAGACGGCGGCGACGAGGTCCTCGACGGCCGCCGTGACGCGCTCGGCGGCGGCCCGCTCCTCGGCCTCGGGCAGCAGGTCCTTGTCCCAGTTGTAGCCCTCGTCGGGCGGCGCGCTGCCGCCGAAGGCGCCGCCGCTGAACAGCAGGTTCGTCACCCACAGGGTGACGCAGTCGAGGAGGACGACCGGGCCGCCGGAGCCGGGCTCGGCGCCGGCGGCGGCCGCGTCGCGCACGGCGCCCGGCACGTCGATGGGGCTCTCGACCGTCACCCACGTGTCCGGGCGCGACGCCTGGTGCGCGGCCACGCGCTGCTCCATCTCCTCGTCGTAGGTCTGGGAGGTGGCGATGTAGGTCACGCGGCCGCCGAGGGCCGGATCCGCATCCGCCAGCCGCGCCGCGAGCCGCTCGGCGTACGAGCTTTTGCCGCTGCGCGCGCCGCCGGTGACGAGGATGAGACGTCCTGAAGGTGTGTCGTCCAGCACCGCAGCCCTCCCTCGAGGCCTTCGTCGCGATGGTCTCCCGGCCGTGGTGTCCTGGCTTGCGCTTCGTCCTACCGGCCGCGCCTTCCCGCCCGGGGGCAGTGGCACACAGCGGCTTTCGCCGGCGCTCCCAGTTGCGGGGCAGCGCCGGCGTCGCACCGGCTTCCCTGCGGTCGAGAGACAGCGGGAAAAGGCTACTCCCGGACCGGCGGCCCGTCAATCTGGTTGAGAAGTTGTCTC
>CAIXSE010000002.1 GCA_903921965.1 uncultured Thermoleophilia bacterium
CAACGCCGGCACCTGCGCATCGCAGCGCCTGCGCGGGAACACCAAGGCCTGTTACAACATCGTGCGCCTGGACGGCGACAACGTGTCGGTGGTGCGCAAGTTCCCGTTCCACGGCACCGAGACGCTGATCGACTTCGTGCCTTCCACGGCGTCGTACTCCAAGTACGTGTGTCCGGTACCGGGGGCGGGCGCCGGCGGGGGCTGACCCGCGGCGTCTTCCGGGGAGGGAGCGAGGTGACGGACGGTCTCCCGCGCGCCGTGGTGCTGGTGGACGGCGAGCACTACCCGCCGGTGGTCGCCGCCGCCCTCGAAGGGCTGCGGCGGCGGTACGAGGTCGCCGGCGGCCTCTTCGCCGGCGGGCGCGAGAAGCTGCGCGGCGGCGAGGGCGAGGCGCTCGAGCGGCTCGCCGCCGAGCTCGGGCTCCCCCGGCTCGACCGCGTGGACCCGGCCGGCGCGGCTCCGCACGAGGTGCTCGAAGGCGCGCGCGCGGCGCTGCGGGCGGCGCGCGCCGCGGCACTCGTCGACCTGTCGGACGAGCCCGTCGTCGGCTACCGCGAGCGCTTCCTGCTGATGAGCGCCGCGCTCGCGGAGGGCGCGCGCTACGTGGCGGCCGACACGGAGGTCCGGCCCCAGGACTTCGCCCGCCTCGAGGGTCTGCCTGCCCTCGGCGTCATCGGTACCGGCAAGCGCGTCGGGAAGACGGCGGTGAGCGGCTGGCTGGCGCGCCGCCTGGACTCAGCGTTGCGCGCGCGCGGCGGCGTGACCGTGCTCGCGATGGGCCGCGGCGGCCCGCCCGAGCCCGAGCTGGTGCCGGGCCGCGAGGGCCTCGGCGCGGCCGACCTGCTCGCGGCCTCGCGCCGGGGCAGGCACGCGGCCAGCGACTGCTACGAGGACGCCGTGCTCGCCGGCGTGCCGACCATCGGCTGCCGGCGTTGCGGCGGCGGCCTGGCGGGAGCGCCGTTCGACGACACGGTGCGCGCCGCGCTGCCGCTGCTCGAGGAGTCCGCCGCCGCCCTGGCGGTGATCGAGGGCAGCGGCTCGGTGGTGCCGCCGGTGGCCTGCGACGCCGCCGTCTGCGTCTCGTCGGCGGCGCAGCCGGTGGACTACGTCGCCGGCCTGCTCGGTGCGTACCGCCTGCTCCTGAGCGACGTGCTCGTGCTCACGCAGTGCGAGGCGCCGTTCGCGGACGCGGTGCGGGTGCGCAAGGTGACGGAGGCGGCCCTCGCGGTACGCCCCGGCCTGCGCGTCGTGCCGGCCGTGTTCAGGCCGCGGCCGGCGCGGCCGGTGCGCGGCCGCCGGGTCGCGTTCTTCACGACGGCTCCCGAAGACGCCGTGCCGCGGCTCGCGCGCGCGCTCGCCGAGGACCACGGCGCCGAGGTGATCCTCGTCTCAGCCGCACTGGCCGACCGCGGCCGCCTCGCGGCCGACGTCGCGCGCGCCGCGCGCGAGGCCGACGTCTTCCTCTGCGAGATCAAGGCCGCGGCCGTGGACGTGGTCGCGGAGGCCGCGGACGCCGCCGGCCGCGAGCTCGTCTTCTGCGACAACGAGCCCGTGGCGCTCGCCGGCGATCTCGGCGCGGCCGTCGACGAGGCGGCCGGTCTGGCGGCGGAGCGCTTCGCCGCCCGCCGCGCGGCCGCCGCGCCTGCCGGAGCCCGGCCGTGAACGACGGCGACGTCCGCCTGACCGGCGCCCCCGGCGAGCCGCCGTTCAGCAAGGGGCTCACGGCGCAGACGCTCACGGCCACGGGTCTGGCCCCGGAGCGCGCCTACCTTGTGGTCACGGCGCTCGAGCGGCGCCTGCGGCGCCGCGGCAGCGCCGCCGCCCTCACGCTCGCCGATCTGCACGACGTGGCCTGCCGGGAGCTCGGGCAGCTCGACGGCGAGGTCCTCATCCAGCGCTTCCGCCAGTGGCAGACGCTGCGCCGTCTCGAGACGCCGCTGATCGTCCTCATCGGGGGCGCCACCGGCGTCGGCAAGAGCACGCTCGCGACCGAGCTCGCCCACCGCCTGGCCATCACGCGCGTCATCAGCACCGACATGGTGCGCCAGACCATGCGCGCCTTCTTCGCCCCCGAGCTCATGCCGGCCATCCACACGTCGTCGTTCGACGCGGCCTCGTCGGTGCGTGTCCCCATGCCGCGCGAGACCGACCTCACCAGGGTCGGCTTCATGGAGCAGACCAAGGCGGTGTGTGTCGGCGTCGAGGCCATCGTCGAGCGCGGCATCACCGAGGCCCAGCAGATGGTGCTCGAGGGTGTGCACCTCGTCCCCGGCTTCCTCGACCGCTCCCGCTGGCGCGAGGCCATCGTCCTCGAGTTCGTCCTCGCCGTGACCGACAAGGACAGGCACCGCAGCAACTTCTCGGTGAGGGACTGGGAGACCGGCGGCGTGCGCCCGGTGCGCAAGTACGTGGAGCACTTCGCGCAGATCCGCCGCATCCAGAAGTACATCGTGAGCCGGGCCGAGGCGCTCGGCGTCCCCGTGATCGACGGCCCGAGCCTGGACGAGAACCTCAACGAGGTCCTGGGCACCATCCTGCACCGCGTCGGGGAGTACAGCAGCTCGCACTGACCGGTGGGGTGACAGGCGCCCCGTTCGGGTATACTGGTCACACTCCCCTGCACCCCCGCGTCGGTCCGACGTACTCCGGCGGGCGTGCGCAACCCCACCTGGGAGTAGGAATCTCTTGACCTGTGTGGCATACTCTGGGCCGGCGCCAGTGTCGGCGCCGCCCTTCATCACAGCATCCACCTCTACTTATCCGGCATCCTGCACGTGCCGCGTCCGCGTACCGTGCCAGGCGATGTCAGAGGTACCGGGAGCCCATGAGCACTGAAGAACTGACAGATCAGACGGCCGTACCTACTACCCCCGCAGTACCGGTCGAGACGGTCGCCGACGCGCCGGTCGCCGAGAAGCCGGCGCGCAAGCCGGCGGCCCGCAAGAAGGCCGCCGCGCCCGCCGGCGACAACGGCGCCGAGGCGGCTGCGCCTGCCGCGCCGTCCGAGTCCGCCGCCGCGCCCGTCGCCGAGACGGCTGCGCCTGCCACCCCGGGGGCAGAGCCGCCCG
>CAIXSE010000003.1 GCA_903921965.1 uncultured Thermoleophilia bacterium
ATGCTCAAGATGAACTACGACTCGTTCGTGCGCTGGGGCCGTATGTGGGAGGTCGAGCTGATCACCCGCGACGTGCTCAAGCGTCCGGGCAGCGCCAAGAACTGGTTCACGCTCGGCCCGAAGATGATGCTCAAGGGCAAAGTCAACCCCATGCTCAGGAAGGGTGACACGCTCGCCATGAAGCGCATGGTCCAGACCGCCGAGAGCATCACCAACGCCCGCATGGCGCAGCAGAAGAAGGAGGCGCAGTCATGAGCGCCACCATGGCCTACTACCCCGGCTGCTCCCTGCACGGCACCTCGGGCGAGTTCGACGCCAGCTTCAAGGCCACGGCCAGGGCGCTCGACATCACCCTGCAGGAGATCCCCGGCTGGGAGTGCTGCGGCAACACCGCGGCGCACTCCATCAACCGCCTGCTCTCCATCGCCCTGCCGGTCAACGACCTGGCCAAGGTCGAGCAGGACATGCGGCTCGACAGCGTCGCCGTGCCGTGCGCGGCCTGTTACAGCCGTTTCAAGATCGGCCCGCACGAGGTCGCCGAGAGCGAGCAGACGGCGGCCGACGTGCGTGCCGTGGTCGGCCGCCCCTACAACGGCGGCGTCGAGGTCCAGAACCTCATCGACGTGTACCACGACACCGTGGGCCTCGAGGCGCTCAAGGCGCGCGTCACGCGCCCCTTCGCCGGCCTCAAGGTGGCCTGCTACTACGGCTGCCTGCTCACGCGGCCGCCGAAGGCCACGCTGGCCGACGACCCCGAGTACCCCATGCACATGGACGAGGTCGTCAAGGCCATCGGCTGCGAAGCCGTGCAGTGGAACTACAAGACCGACTGCTGCGGCGCCTCGCTGGCGCTCACCGAGCAGGGCATCGTCGACGACCTGGTCGGCCGCATCCTCAAGGACGCCCGCGACTGCGGCGCCGAGGCCGTCATCGTGGCGTGCCCGCTGTGCCAGACCAACCTCGACGGCCGGCAGCTCATGATCGCCAAGGCCGACCCCTCCTGGAAGCAGGTGCCGATCGTGTACCTGAGCCAGCTGGTCGGCCGCGCCATCGGCATCGACGACAAGACGCTCGGCCTCCAGAAGGCCATCGTCGACCTCGCCGCCGTGATGGCGTAAGCAGCACGCTGCGAACACAGACGCTCGACCCGAGAGGGGCGCCGCAAGGCGCCCCTCTCGTCGTTCGCCACCGGGTGACGTCCCGGCAACGTCACCCGGGCGCCGCATCGTCACTCTCCCGTCGGCGGCGCCCGCCGCGTAGCCTCCTCGCACATTGAAGTCCCAAGCCGCTCAGCATCCGGGCACGAACGGCGGCGCGGAGCTGCATGCCCGCCGGAGGTATAGTTAATGGGTGAAAAGCGCGCGGACCCCGCACGTTTCGAGTTCGACGAGCTCAAGAGCCGGGCGAACAAGTTGAAGCACGGTATCGACTTCGCGGACGCCCAGGCGTTGTGGCACGACAAGGGGCTGGTCGAGATCCGCGCCAGAAGCAGCGCGGAGCCTCGCTTCGTCGTCGTCGGACGCATCGGCAACAGGCACTGGTCTGCCGTGATCACCTGTCGCGGTGAGGCCGTTCGCCTGATCTCGGTGCGCCGATCACGCACCGGAGAGGTGGAGCTGTATGGACGCGAGTGAGTTCGACAAGAAGTTCGACGAAGGGGCTGAGGACATCATCGAGGATCTCGACCTCACCACCTTGAGACGGCCCAACCGCGATGTGCGACGGGTGAACGTGGACTTCCCGCTCTGGATGGTGGAGTCTCTCGATCGCGAAGCGCAGCGACTCGGGGTCACGCGTCAGTCCATCATCAAGGTGTGGATCGCCGAGCGCCTCGAGTCGAAGGCGAGCTGAGGCGGCGGCAAGGAGGCTCGATGAGCACACCGGCGAGGATGCTCCTGGTGTACGCCACGCGCCACGGCTCGACGAAGGAGACGGCCGAAGGCGTCGCAAATGAGCTCCGCGCGGCCGGCGCCGAGGTCGAGCTGTGCGAGGCCTCGTCGGCGCCGGCGCCCGACGGCTACGACGCCGTGGTTGTCGGCGCGCCGATGATCAGGGGCTGGCACAAGGAGGCGCGCAGGTACGTCGGGAAGCACCGGGAGGCGCTCGCGCGCGTGCCGTTCGCGCTCTTCGTCGCGGCGGCGTCGCTCACCGAGGACGGGCTCGCCGACGTGCGCGGCGTCCCGGTCGCCAAAGACTCTTGGCTGGTGAAGCAGCCGGGCGACGCCGCGAAGCTGCGCCGCAAGGAGCGATACGCTCTCCCGTCGCACTACCTGGGCGACATCCTGGACGCGTGCGCCCCGGCGCGGCCGCGCGCTGCCGCCTTCTTCGCGGGCTGCCTCGACCTCACCGCGATGAACGTCTTCGAGAAGCTCTTCGTGCTGCTCGTCGTCGGGGCGACGCCGGGCGACAGCAGGCACGACGACTACGTGCGCGAGTGGGCGCGCGGCCTGCCGGAACTGCTGCGCGCCCCCGCCGGCGACTGACTACTTCAGCTCGTTCACCAGGTACTCGCCGACGGCGGTGATCTGGTCGGCGCTCATCTGGTCGGTGAACCCGGGCATCGACCCCTCCCCGTTGCTCACGACGCTCTCGATCTGCGCGGCGTCGCTCAGGCCGGTCACGGCCGGTCCGCCGGGGCCGCCGGTCCCGTCGGCGCCGTGGCAGCCGGCGCAGAACTCGGCGTACATCTCGGCGCCCTTGACAGTGGCGACCGCGCCTCCGGACGGCGACGCCGAGTCGCTCGACGAGCTGCTCCCGCCGCAGGCGGCGACGGCCGTCACGAGCGCGACGAGCGTGAAGAGGACGCTGAGGACGAGGGCTGCGCGACGCATGCGGGCTCCTTCCGCGAGAGGTGGACGTGCTCGTCCTACCCCGGCGCCCCCCGTCCGCTAACCAGCGCGCGCACACATACCGTCCAGCGCGTCGCACAGCCATCCACCGCCGGGCGGCGCCGGAGCGCGAGGTTCCGTAGAATGCGCGCAGCGCAAGACCCATCCACGTCACCGAGAGGAGAGGGACGGTCGATGACTACCGTTGATGAACTGGTCGGCGCGGTGCAGGCGGGAGACGCCGCCGAGGCCGCCGACCTCGCCGCCAAGGCCCTGGACGCCGGCGCCGAGCCCGCCGCCCTCGTCCAGTCGCTGTCCGCCACCATGCGCGCCGTCGGCGACCGCTTCGGCACCGGCGAGATCTTCCTGCCCGAGCTCATGCTGTCGGCGCGGGCCATGCAGAAGGCCATGGACGTGATCCAGCCGGCCCTGCTGGCGTCGGCCGGCTCGGCCCCCAAGCAGGGCGTCATGGTGCTCGGCACCGTGCGCGGCGACGTGCACGAGATCGGCAAGGACATCGCCATCACGATGCTCCGCGCCTCGGGCTTCGAGGTCGTCGACCTCGGCCGCGACGTCGACCCGCTCGACTTCATCAAGCGCGCCGAAGAGGTCAGGGCCGACATCATCGGCGCCTCCGCGCTCATGACGACGACCATGCCGGCGCAGAAGGAGCTCGTGGACATCCTCAAGGCCAAGGGCCTGCGCGACAAGTACCACGTGATCCTGGGCGGCGCCCCCGTCACGGCCGAGTGGGTCGCCGAGACCGGCGCCGACAGCTGGGGCGAAGACGCCGGCAAGGCCGTCAAGATCCTCGAGGCCGTCATGGCCGCCAGGAAGGGGGCCTGACATGTCGCACCTGAAGCTCTGGGAGGTCATGGAGCGGGCGGCCGACGGCCCGTACGTGGAGGACGACGAGTTCCTGTACGACCTCTTCCTGCCGAAGATGCAGGAGGTCCTGAAGAAGTACGAGATCAGGTTCGACCCCTCGACGCCGGTGCCGGCCGACGACGACCTCGCCGACCGCGTCTGGAAGGCGGCCGTCGAGTTCTTCCTGCACGTGGGCGTGCACAACGTCGACACGCACCGCCGCATCCTCATCACCGAGGACGAGCTGAACGAGGCCCTGTACCTGGCGCCGAAGGTGCACCAGGTGGGTCAGGGCCACGAGAC
>CAIXSE010000004.1 GCA_903921965.1 uncultured Thermoleophilia bacterium
AGCCAGGGCGACGACCTCACCAAGCTGGGCTTCGTCATCCAGATGAACAAGCGCGACCTCACCGACATCTTCTCGGTCGGCGACCTCAACGAGCTGCTCAACCACACCGGCTCGCCGGTCACCGAGAGCAGCGCCGTCTCGGGCTCGGGCGTGTTCGAGACGCTCAAGACCGTCTGCAAGCAGGTCATCGCGAAGACAGGCTGAGGCCCGGCGCCGGCCGCCTCTCCCCCGCTCCGCCGGCGCGCGCGGGCCCCGCCACGCCTCAGGTCCCGACGCGCTTCACCCAGTCGAGCGGCTGGTACGTCGAGACGAAGGTGTCCCTGAAGAGCACCTTGCCCTTCGCGTCGCGCACGGTGCGCACGACGCGCACGCTGCGGCCGTCGATGCCCCGCTCCCAGCGCGTCACCCCGGGACCGAGGTCGGCGTCGTAGATCACGCGCGGGCGGCTCTTGCCGTAGGCGGGTCTCTTCACGTCGTAGAACCCGCTGGTCTGGAAGGTCGCGGTGCGGCCGGTCTTGCCGACCAGCGCGACCGTGAGGTGGTCGTAGTCGACCCAGCTCCGGATCATCAGCGGCTTGCCGGTGTCGTTGCGGAACTTGAGGTCGGCGCTGCCCCACGAGACGGTGGCGTCGCGCCCGATGGGGTAGTGCGAGATGTACAGCGAGTGCGCCTTGCGCTCGACGACGGGCAGGCCGGCGACGAGGGCCGCGTTGAACAGCGTCGTCGCGTACTGGCAGATGCCGCCGCCCACGCCCTGGCGGAGCACCATGTCCGAGGCGATCACGGGGGCGTAGTCGAAGCCCCGGTTGGTGGTGCGCGGCCCCATGGTGGCGTTCAGCGAGAAGACGTCGCCGGGCTGGACGACGTGGCCGTCGACGAGCTTCGCGGCGCGCCCGATGTTGCCGGCGCGCGCCGTGTTGCGCGGGTCGAAGTAGGTGACGAACTGGGCGCCGAGCGACGAGAGGCCCATGCTCTGCACGTCCTCGGTGGTCAGCTTGGGCCAGTCGCTCGCGAGTGCGACGAACACGGTGCGGAGGCCCCCGCCGGCGGCCGCGGCGTCGAGGTCCTGGAGGAGCACGTCCATGTCCAGGACCTCGCCGTCACGGCTGGGCTCGACGGAGATCCAGCCCTCGTCGTGGACGACGATGCGGGCGTCGCGCGCCGGAGTCTCCGCGAAGCGGAAGAGCCGGTGCAGCGTGGCCTTCGCCTCGGGATTGCGGAAGGTGAGCGGGTACTCGTCGGCCGACGAGCCGGTGTTCACGCTGAGCATGCCGGCCATGACCTCGGGTGTGAGCACCACCTCGCGGTCGCGGTAGCGCAGCGTGACGGGGCGCGAGAGGTACTGGCCCGCGGCCCCGGCCCGGGAGCGCGCCTCGGCCGTGCTCACCCGCGGCGGCACGGCCTTCATCTCGAGCCGCCCGGAGTAGGCCTTGCCGGCGGCGACCGCCGCGGTGACGGCCCTCGCCAGGGCGGCGGCGTCGACGGCGGACCCGTCCTTCGACGGCACGACCCCCACGGTGCCGCCGCCGATCTTGAGGCGGGCGTCGCGGGCCGGCGCGCCAACTGCCTCGTCGACGGCGATCAGGCCCTCCTTGAGCGCCGCCGCGTCCACACGCACGACCGGCGCCACCTCTCCCCCGCCCCCCGGCAGCCACACGTCGCCGAGCAGCGGCAGGTGCCGCCGCCCGCGCTCCAGTGCGGCCTGTGCCGTCGCCGGGAGGTCGATGCGCACGCCGAGCCGGGCGAGGTCGAGCACGAACCGCTCGCCCGACGGCGCCGTGAGCGTCACGGTGCCCACGCGAGGCACCAGGTCGCGCGCGAGGGTCGCCTGCGCCTGCGCGCGCGTGAGGCCGCCCACCGGGACGCCGGCGACGGTGACGCCGTCGCCGGCGCGCCCGGAGACGGCCAGCTGCACGGCAAGGAAGCCGGCGGCGAGCAGGATGACGGCCAGCACGGCCGTGGCCGTCCACACGTGGCGCCGGTACCACGCGCCGAAGGCGCGCACCGGGCCGGCGTGCCGGCTGCGGCCTCCGCGGACGTGCGGGTCGCTCCGCTCGGCGGAGCCGAGCGCCCGGGGAGCCTGCGAAGGCGGGGTCACGTCGTCACCCATGTCGTCATTGTACGGCAGGGCTTCGCGGTGCTCTTCCCGCGTCCTGCGCGCGTCCGTGCGGGGCCGCCCGGGGGGCGCGGACGGGGCGCCGGCCGGGCGCGGGGTCTAGCCGTTCTCGCGGATGACCCCGCGCACCACCTCGAGCAGGTCCTCGGCAAGGCGCTCGGAGGCCATGCGGTTGCGTCCCTCGGCGTACACGTGGAACACGGGCTCGTCGGCGTCGGGCAGGAGCTGGATCCAGCCGGCGTCGTTGTGGACCTCGATGCCGTCGACGAGGCTCACTTCGTCGCCGTCGCCGGCGGTGTGCTGCACGTGCTCGGTCGCGGTGCGCATGACGGTGCCCTAGAGCGTCCACGGGCAGGCCACCGTCTTGTGCACCAGGGTGCTGGCCGGGATCTGCGCCAGCTGCTCGCTGAGCGGCAGCGCCTGCGGGGCGAGCAGCTCGAGCAGCTTGCCGAGGCTCATGATGGCGTCGTAGGCCGGCACCATCTCGGGGAAGATGTAGCCCCCTCCGAGCGTGCCGGCGAAGACGACGCCGTCGGCGA
>CAIXSE010000005.1 GCA_903921965.1 uncultured Thermoleophilia bacterium
CAGGCGCACGTCGCCGGTGACCCGCTCCTGGCTCGACATGAGGAACGCCTTGCAGGCGTCGGTGAGCGGGTCGAACCACTGGCCCTCGTAGATCATGTCGGCGAGCTTGCTCTCGATGGTCTTCTTGAAGTGCAGCAGGTCGCGCGTGAGCACGAGGTCCTCGATCGCCTGGTGCGCCTTGATCAGCGCGAGCGAGCCGGCGACCTCGTACACCTCGCGGCTCTTGATGCCGACGAGGCGGTTCTCGATCATGTCGACGCGCCCGAAGCCGTGGGTGTTGCCGATGGCGTCGATCTTCTCGATGAGCTCGACCATGCCCATGGACTCGCCGTCGAGCGCGACCGGCTTGCCCTTCTCGAAGCTCACGATGACCGTCTCCGGCTCGTCCGGCGCCTCGTCCACCGACTTGACGAACTGGAAGGCGTCCTCCGGCGGCGCGACCCACGGGTCCTCGAGCACACCGCACTCGTTGCTGCGGCCCCACATGTTCTCGTCGATGGAGTACGGGCTCTTCTTGGTGAGGTTCACGGGGATGCCGTGCTCCGCCACGTAGTCGAGGAGCACCTCACGGCTCGGCCAGTCGGCCGCGCGCGCCGGCGCGATGATCTTGAGCGAGGGGTCGAGGGCGCGCACGCCGATGTCGATGCGCACCTGGTCGTTGCCCTTGCCGGTGCAGCCGTGGGCGACCGCGGCGGCGCCGTACTTGTGCGCCGTCTCGACCAGCTTCTTGGCGATGAGCGGACGGCCGATGGCCGTGCTCAGCGGGTACTTGTCCTCGTAGAGCGCGTTGGCCATGAGTGCCGGCAGGCAGTGGTGCTCGGCGAACTCCTCCTTGGCGTCGACCGCCACGGCGGCGATGGCGCCGGCGGCCTCGGCGCGGGACATGATGCCCGGCACGTCCTTGACGCGGCCGATGTCGACGAGGCAACAGACCACGTCGTAGCCGTACTTCTCCTTGAGCCACGGCACGAGGGCCGAGGTGTCGAGACCGCCCGAGTAGGCGAGGACGATGGTTCCGTTGGGGGCGCTGTCGGTGCTCACGGTTCTGCTGCTCCTGTGGTCAGGGGTGACTGTGGAAGGACGCCCGCGGACGGGCGAGAAGGCGGCGCGGGCGCAGCCGGCCGCCGGTGTGGGGTGCGCGCCAGTCTGTGCCTGCGCGCTAGGCCCCTCGGAGACGGTCGAGATAGCGCTTCATGCCCTGCGCCGCCTCGGTGTCGGCGACGATGACGAGGAACGTGTCGTCGCCGGCCAGGGTCCCGATGATGTCGCTGTGGTTGAGGTTGTCGATCTGCCGCGCCACCGTGTTGGCCGTGCCGATCTCGCAACGCACCACGACGAGCTGCTGCGAGACGGCCACGGAGCGCGCGAAGTCACGCATGACGTGGCGCGCCGACTGCTCGGGGTCTTTGGGCCTCTCCCGGGAGCTGAGCACGTACTTGGCGCGGCCGAGGTGCGTACGCACCTTCTGGAGGTCGAGCTCGCGGATGTCGCGCGAGACGGTGGCCTGCGTGACCTCGCAGCCGAGCGCGCTCAGCGCGCCGACGAGCTCGCGCTGCGTCGCCACGTCGCGCTGCTGCACGACCGTCTGGATGAGCCGCTGACGCTCGGTCTTGCTCATGGGCGGACGAGGTACCACGTCGCTCGAGACCCTCCTCACGGCGGCGAGAGCGCTGGGTCCGGCCGCCGCTGCCGTCGCCGATGCATGCATAGAATACACACTCACGCGACTACTTTGGTCCCGCAACCGGCATCGGTGAGGATCTCGAGCAGGACCGCGTGCTCCACGCGCCCGTCGATGATGTGCGCGCTGTGCACGCCCGACTCCAGCGAACGGCGCACGGCGCCGACCTTGGGCAGCATGCCGCCGGTGATGCGGCCGGCGGCCTGCATGGCGCCCAGGTAGGCCAGGTCGCACTCCGAGATGGGCGTCATCTCGCCGCCCTGGTCCTCGTAGATGCCGTCGACGTCGGTGAGGAAGATGATCTTCTCGGCGTCGAGGGCGGCGGCCAGTTCGCCGGCGACGGTGTCGGCGTTGATGTTGTACGAGTGGCCGTGCTCGTCGATCCCGACGGTGGCGACCACCGGGATGTTAGCCTCGGCGAGCAGGTCGAGGACGTCGGTGTTGACCTCGTCGACCTCGCCGACGTAGCCCAGGTCCACGTCGTTGCCGGCGGCGTCCACGTGCTTCTTGGGCGTGACCTTGAGCAACCGGCCGTCCTGGCC
>CAIXSE010000006.1 GCA_903921965.1 uncultured Thermoleophilia bacterium
ACGGCGTCGAACGGCGCCTGCTCGCGCCAGCCGCGGCTGCCGTCGCCGATCGCCGTGTGCGCGTTGCGGTACCCGAGGCGGGCGAGCACGCGCCGCGCCCGCTCGGCGAGCGGCGCGAGCAGCTCCACGGCGAAGACTTCGCCCGCCACCTCGGCCATGACCGCCGTCTGGTACCCGCTCCCCGACCCCACCTCGAGCACCTTGCTGCGCACGTCGACCTCGAGGAGGGCGGTCATCAGCGCCACCATGTACGGCTGCGAGATGGTCTGCCCGTAGCCGATCGGCAGCGGGGTGTCGCCGTAGGCCTCGTCCTCGAGGTACTCCGGCACGAACAGGTGGCGCGGCACCGACCGCATGGCGGCCAGCACGGCCTCGTCGCGCAGACCGCGCGCGACGATCTGGTCCTGCACCATGCGGACCCGCCGCGCGCCCATCTCGGAGGTCGGATCGCTCATCTCTCGTTCCTTGCGTTCCCGCGCCGGCACATCAGACGCGCCCGTTGTCGAACTCGCGGTACTTGGCCCGCCGGCGCGACCGCATTCGCCACCATTCGACCGCCGTGAACGCCGCGATGGCGTACCCGACCGGGGCGATGAACAGGCTCAAGAGTGTGCCGCCCAGCGCCGCGAGGTCCTCCCACGTACTCAGGAGCGTGAGGATGTTGTCGCTCGGCACCGTGCGCGGCCGCAGCAGGCCCCTGACGTACTGGGAGCCCCACGCGGCGGCCCCGCCGACGACGGCCCCCACGAGGATCCCCTGCCAGCCGAGGTGGATGGTGGCAGCCCCCGCGACCGCGCCGACGACCACGCGATACGGCATCGTGAGCCGGCCCTGCAGGCGGTCGAGCTTGGGGATCTTGTCGAAGCTCGACTCGAAGATGGCCAGCACGACGAAGATGATGATGGCGAGCCAGTGCTCCAGGAAACCGAACGCGGGCTCGAGGCCGGGGCCCCAGCCGAGACGCGACACGATGCCGATCGTGGCCAGCGTCAGCGACGGGCGGATGCCGGCGACGTCGCCGAGGCCGAGCATGCGCCCGACGGCGAACACCCAGGCGGTCACGAGGGACTCCTCATGACCGCATTGTATCCGTCAGACCGGGGCGAGCCGCCCGCGCAGCGGGACGTGGTCGAGGTCGAAGCCGAAGTGGCGCGGGCCCAGCACCGAGAGCCCGCGCTCCGCCGTCCACGCCGGCGCGCACGGGACGCCGACGACGGCCACGGCGGACCCCTTCTCGTGGTGCGGGTTCGTCACGGGCTCCCCGTCCTCCGCCGCGACGCAGCAGAGCAGGTCGGGGCAGGTGACGTCGGGGACCCCGTCCCGCCAGGCGAGCAGGTTCTCGTTCTTGAACCAGAGGCGGTACGTGGAGCCGGCGTCGGGACCTTCGCCGGCCAGTTGCGTCTCGCCCCACGTGAACCCGTCCCGCTCCTCCCACGGCGCCGCGGTCACGCGGCCGCGGAAGAGCACCTCCCCGCCGGCCGCGGCGGCGACCGCGGCCGGGACGTCGCTGCCGGCCGCGCGCGCCTCGCGGAGGGCGCGGCCCACCGAGCCCGCCCACCCGACGGCTCCGGGGATGACGGCCGGGCGCATCCGGCCCCACGACAGGGCGTGGTCAGCGACCCACACGAGGTTGCGGCTGGCGACGGCGAGGGCGCGCACCAGTGCCTCCGCGCGCCCGTCGCTGGCCACCGACGTGACGATCAGTGTGTCACCCACCTCGTTCACGACGGCCTGCGGGGCGATGGGCAGGCCGTGCACGAAGAAGAGCGACTGCTCGAGCTCGGGGACGGCTCGGCCGACCGGGTCGGCGTCGACGACCGGCAGGCCGAGCAGCGCCGCCGGCACGAACGCGTCGGCGATGCTGGTGCCGCCGAGCTCGCCGGTGATCAGCGCGCCGACGTCCGCGCCCAGGTGCCGCGCGAGGGCGCGGACGGCCAGCGCGCCGGGGTGCTCCGTCGTGCGCGCGAGCCCTTCGTACTCGGCCCAGTCGCCGGGCACGAGGCCGCCGACGCCGTAGGGCGTGCAGACCACGGCGTCGTCGTCGAGGTCGTCCGGGGCCGCGAGCGTCACGGCGCGTCCGGCGTCGTAGACGCGCCGCAGCTCCTCGCGGCCCTCCGCCAGCTCGCCGCCGCCGCCGCAGCCCAGCACGGCGGCGCCGACGAGGATGTCGTCGACCTCCTGCCGGGCCAGCTCACGCATCGCACGCCTCCCCACGGGCCGGGCCGCCTGCGGCCGCCGGCCCCATCACTCCTCCACCTTGCGGCTCTTGCGCCGGCTGCGGACGACCGAGAACGCGATGATGCCGACGAAGACCGCCGCGGCCGCGAGACCGGCCACCACCAAGCCTGTCGTCCGCGACCTGCCCGCGGCCGCCGTCCCGGCCGCCACCGGCGCCGGGTGCGCGAAGAGGTAGCTGTCGATGTTGTACTCGGTGTAGATCACCGGCCCGTCGCCGGCCGGCGACTTCACCCAGCCGGTCCAGGCGGTGTCGTCGTACGACTCCAGCCACTCCGGGTACGTCAGCGTGATGTACGGCGACTGCTGGTAGACGATCTGCTGCATCCTCCAGATGAGCTGCTTGCGCGCCTCGGGGTCGATCGTGGTCTGCTGCTCGTAGTACAGCTTGTCGTACTCGGGATCGCTCCAGCAGGTGTCGCTCCACGAGCCGATCTGCGCCTTGGTGAGCACCGACAGGATGAAGTTGGGGTCGGGGTCGCTGTACCAGTACCAGAGGAAGAGGTCGTAGTCGGGCGCGTAGGTGTCGCCCACGAAGTTGTAGATCTTGTCGGTCATCGCGCCTTCGTCGATGACCTGGTAGTCGATCCGCAGGCCGATCTTCTCGAGCCAGCCGGTGATGAGCCTGCCGACACGCTGGTCGGTCGCGGACTGGGTGCGCGCGAACAGGCGCAGCTTGATGGGTTTGCCGGCGTCCTCGCGGATCCCGTCGCCGTCGGTGTCCGTGTAGCCGGCGGCATCCAGCGCCGCCTCTGCCTTCGCCGGGTCGTAGGTGTACTGCTCGGCCGCCGAGGGCTGCCAGTGGTAGTCGACCGGCGGCTTGTAGTAGCCGGCGCGGATGATGCTGGTCGCCGGCGTGGCGTGGCCGTAGTACCCGAGCGAGACGACCTTGTCGCGGTCGACGGCCCAGTTGAGCGCCTGGCGGAAGCGCCAGTCCTTGAGCACCGGGTTCCCCAGCGACGCCTTGCCGGTGTAGCAGTTGCAGCCCATGTGGTCGAAGCCGTTGAGCACGCCGCCGATGGCGGCGAGGCCGGGGCTCTCGTCCAGCGGCGTGAACTGCGCCTGGGGGATGTCCCACGCGACCTGGAGGGCGCCCGACTTGAGGTCGGCCGCCATCGTGTCGGGGTTCTTGTAGAGGCTCCAGACGACCTCGTCGACCTTGGGTGCGCCGCGCCAGTAGTCCTTGTTGGCCACGGCGCGCACGTACTCGCCGCGCTTCCACTCCACGATCTGGAACGGCCCGGTGCCGATGATCGGCGGATCGTTGGCGAAGCTCTTGCCGGCGTCCTCCGGCTTCACCTTCGACCAGATGTGCTCGGGCAGGATCCATACGACCAT
This sequence comes from uncultured Thermoleophilia bacterium, assembly GCA_903921965.1. Next base: position 3,574 of record CAIXSE010000006.1, read on the forward strand.
CCCGAGCATGTTCGCCTTCGGCTTGCTGCAGACGAAGCGCACCGTGAGCGGGTCCACCGCCTCCACCTTGTCGATGAAGTCGGTGTAGCTCGTGAAGTTGCCCATCTGGTTCTTGATGATGTAGTCGAAGGTGAAGACGACGTCCTTGCTGGTGAACGGCACGCCGTCCTGCCACTTCACGCCCTCGCGCAGGTGGAAGGTCCAGACCCTGCCGTCGGCGGAGTGCTCCCAGCTCGTCGCGAGCTCGGGCACCGGCCGCAGGTCGCTCGCCCGGAAGCCGACGAGGAAGTCGTAGTTGAGGTGGAAGAGTTCGAGGCTGGACGTCTCGTACCCGATGAACGGGTTGAGGTTGTCGGGCTCGGCCGTCCAGCCGACGCGCAGGACCGTCTTGCCCGCGGCGGACGGTGCCGGCGAGGCGCTCGCGAGCGCGCCGGCCACGCCCCACACGAGGCCGCCGCCGAGCACGGCGGCGAAGGCGAGCAGCAGCGCCCGCGACGGCAGCGTCCTGATCCGGCTCATCTGCTCCCCCTCCGTCGTGCCTGCCGGCGCGGCCCCCGCCCCGGGCGGCCGCGCCCGTCAGGAGACTACACCAG
>CAIXSE010000007.1 GCA_903921965.1 uncultured Thermoleophilia bacterium
GCCGCCAAGCTCGGCCTGAGCAAGATGCTCAAGGAGCAGGCCGGCGGCGGCGAGGGCGGCGACCTCGCGCAGCTCCAGAACAACCAGAACGTGCTCGCCGACCTCACGGAGGCCCTCATCGGCGCCGTCTACGTGACCTTCGGCTACGAGGCCGTGCGGCCGGCCGTCATCGAGGTCTTCGACGAGCACATCGAGTACGCCGAGAGCAGCTACATCGACCACAAGACCGAGCTGCAGGAGTACCTCGCGCGCACCGCCCGCTCCGTGACGTACAAGGTGCTCGGCTTCAGCGGTCCGCCGCACGACCGCGAGTTCGAGATCGAGGCGTGGGTCGACGGCGAGGCGCTGGGGCACGGCTTCGGGAGCAGCAAGAAGCGCGCCGAGCAGGAGGCCGCGGCCGAGGCGCTGAACGAGCTGCAGGCGCGGACGCGCCGCACGCAGCGCCGGGCGCGCCTGCGCGGGCGGCGCTCGCGCAAGGAAGAGGGCGGCGCGCTGGCGGAGGCCGGCGCCGACGAGACCGCCGTGGCGGCCGCCGACGTCGAGGCTGTCCCCGTCGCCGAGGTGGTCGCGGACACCGAAGCCGTCGCAGCCGAGGGTCCGGATCCGGACGCCGCCGACGGCGCAGCCGCACCACAGCCGGAAGAGGCCACCACGCAGACGCCGGCCAGGCGCCGTTCGAGCCGGGCCGCCTCCCGGCCGCGGCGCGGCGAGGGCGTGTGACGTGTACCTGAAGGCCCTGCGGCTCAAGGGGTTCAAGTCGTTCCCCCTGCAGACCGAGCTCGTCTACGAGCCGGGCGTCAGCGTCATCATCGGGCCCAACGGGAGCGGCAAGAGCAACATCGCCGATGCCGTGGTCTGGGCCCTCGGCGAGCAGAGCCCCAGCACCGTGCGCGGGTCCTCGATGCAGGACGTCATCTTCGCGGGCAGCGACGGGCGCCGCGCCGCGGGGGTCGCCGAGGTCGAGCTGACGTTCGACAACAGCGACAGGGGTCTCGACCTGCCGGTCGACGAGGTCAGCGTGCGGCGGCGCATCACGCGCGACGGCACCTCGCAGTACGCGATCAACCAGTCCACCTGCCGTCTCACCGACGTCGTGGAGCTCATGGCGCAGGTCGGCCTGGGGCGCGAGCTGCACTCCATCATCGGGCAGGGCAAGGTCGAGTCGTTCCTCGCCGGCAAGCCCGAGGACCGCCGCAGCCAGATCGAGGAGGCGGCGGGTCTGGGGACGTACAAGCGGCGCCGGGAGCGCGCGGGGCTCAAGCTCCGCGAAGTGAGGCGCAACCTCGAGCGCGCCGACCTGCTCGAGCGCGAGGTCAACTCGCAGCTCGCGCCGCTCCGCCGGCAGGCCAACGCCGCCGAGCAGCTGCGGACGGTCGAGGCCGAGCTCGACGAGACGCGCGGGCGGCTGCTCAGCGGCGACATCGCCGCCGTGGACGCCGAGCTGGCGGCGCAGCGCGAAGAGGCGCGCCTGGTCGACGAGGAGCGGGCGCGCTGCGACGAGGGCCTCGAGGGGGTGGCGCGCGAGCGCGCCGACGAGGAAGAGGCGTTCGCCCGCCGGCTGGCGGAGCGCGAGCGCCTGGCCAAGCGCCTGCTGCGGGCGAGGGTGCTCGACGGGCGCCTCGAGAGCGCGCGGCGCCTCACCGAGCAGCGCCTGCGCCTGCTCGAAGAGGTCGGGCGCGCCTCCGCCCAGGAGCGCGAGCGGCTCATGAGCGAGCTCGCCGGCGGGCCGGAGGAGGACGTCGAGGACGAGTGGCCGGCGGAGGAGCACCGCCTGAGTGCGGCCGTGACCGCGGCGGAGGGCGCGCACGCCGAGGTGTCGGGCCGGCTGATCGGGGCGCGCGAGCTGCTCGGCGAGCGGCGCGCCGCCGTGAGCCGCCACACCCTGGAGCGCGAGAGCGCGCTCACCGTCGCGGCCCGGCTGGAGCGCCGTCAGGAGGCGCTCGCCGGCGAGGAGCAGCGCCTCACGGCGCAGCTCGCCGCGCTTGCCGCCGAGGCCGGGGAGAAGGACGGCGCCGAGCGCGCCGCCGTCCAGGCCGAGACCGCCGTGCGCACGGCGCTGGCCGAGGCGGCCGCAGCCGCGGCCGCCGCGGCGGCGGCCCTGCAGGACGCCGAGAAGGAACGGCTCGACGCCGAGGAACGGCACCGTGCCCTCGGGGTCGAGCGCCGGGCCCTCGAGGCCGAGGTCGGACACCTCGAGGCGGCGCTGCGCGACCTGCAGGACGTCGCCGCCGACGTGCTCGACGTCGCGGCGGCCTTCCCCGGCACGGAGTCGCTGGCGGCGGCCGTCTCGTGCGAGCCCGGCTACGAGCGTGCGCTGGCGGCCGCGCTCGCCCAGGTGTCGGGCGCGCTGGCCGTGCCGCGCGGCGTCGACCACTGGTCGCTTCTCGGGGCGCTCAGGGACGCGGGCATCGGGCTGGTACGCCTCGTCGTGCGTCCGGCGCGGCCGCGGCCGCCGGTGGCGTTCCCCGGCGCCGCGCCGCTGATGGACAAGGTGAACCTCGGGGAGCACGGAGAGCTCGAGTCCGTGCTGGCCGACGTCGTCATCGTGGACGACCTCCGCGCCGTCCCGGACGAGTTCCGCGGCCTCGCGGTCACGCGCGACGGGGAGTTCTACCGGCCGGGCGCGGGCCAGATGGGCCTCGCCAGCGGCGTGCCGGCCGCACTGCTCCTGGAGCGCCGCGCGACGGTGGAGCGTCTCGGCGACCGGCTGGACGCGGTGCGGTCGCGCGAGGTCCGTGAGGAGGCGGCCGTCGCGGTCGCCGCCCGCGACGCTGCCGCCGCCCGGGAGACCGCCGGGGAGCGGAGCGCGGCCGAGCGCGAGGCGCGCATCGCCGCCGAGACCGCCGAGCGCGAGCTCAAGAACGTGCGCGGCCGGCTCCGCGACCTCGAGGAGGTCACGGCGCGCGACCGCCGCGC
>CAIXSE010000008.1 GCA_903921965.1 uncultured Thermoleophilia bacterium
CGCTCTCGACGCTGAACGTGCCGCCGGCGGTGTCGTTCGCGAAGTACTGCGGGTCGACGGTGAACTTCGCCGCGTCGAAGCCGCTCACGGTGCCGGAGGCGGAGAGGAAGGGCCAGCGGTAGCTCTGCCCGGGGTCGAAGTCCGCGCACTCGCCGGGGAAGCCGTCGTCCGCGTAGGTGCGCGGGGCGACGGTGAAGCCGGCGCCGGCGAGGTTCGTCAGGTCGACGTCGCCGTAGACGTACAGGACGTCGTTGCCGGTGCCTGCGCCGGCGGTGGCGTCGGCGATGCCGCAGTCGAAGGCGGCGGTGGCGTCGGGCCCCGCGCCGGCGCTGTACCCGGTGGCCGAGAGCCCCGCGACCACGGCCGCGTTGCCCTCGCCGGCATAGCTCGGCCAGATCCGCGGGGCGCCGGCGCCGGCCGGGTCGCCGAGGGCGCCGACGACGCCGCCGCCGCTCACGGTGCCGCTGCCCTTGAAGGTGCCGGAGAGGGCAGCAGGGACGATGAGCTGCGAGGAGACGTCGACGGTGCCGCTGAAGCCCGACCCGTCACCCGTGTAGACGACAGTGCCGCCGGAGATGCGGAGAGCAGCGCCGGCGGGGCCGCCGATCGTGTTGTCGTAGCTGCTCGTGGTGCCGGCGCTCGTGGTGATGAAGAGGCTGGCATCGCCGGCGATGTCCACAGCCGAGCCGGCCGGGAGGGCGCCGTCGTACATCTCGACGACGCCGCCGGCGACGCTCGTGCCGCCGGCGTAGCTGTTCGCCTGGCCTGCGGGGACGCTCACCGTGAGGTAGCCCCCGCGGAAGGAGACGGTGCCCGCGGCGTCGCCGCCGGTGAGCGGCGCGGTGACGGAGCCCATGGCGTCGGCGCGCACGGAGGCGCCCGGCCCCAGCGTCGTGGGCACGGCCCAATAGTAGAAGAGCGCCGCGATACGGAGGGTGCCATCGATGGTCACCGATGCGCCCGGGGCGGCGCTGACTCCCGAGTACTCGAAGGCGTGGGCGATGAGCTTCACGTCCCCCAGCGTGAGAGAGGGGATGTCGTCGACCGAAGCGTAGGCGACGACGTTGTCGCCGTCCTGGGGCGGACGCCCGACGTCCCAGTTGGCTGCCTCGGACCACGCGCCGCCGAGCGGTCCGGTGTAGGTGTTGGTGACGCCGGCAGAGGTGACGGTCGCGGTCTGCTCGGGCGTCGTCGTGGTGCCGTCGGAGACGGTGTAGGTGAAGGACTCGGTGCCGGTCCAGCCGGGCGTGGGCCTGTAGGTACCTTGGCCGCGCTCCGCCGAGAAGAGGTCGATCGTCCCGTGGGCAGGCTGGTCGACGATGGCGACGGTGAGGTCTTTCACGCTGGGGTCGCCGTACGCGACGCCGGCGTCGACGATCCCGCCGGTGGCGCTGTAGAGGGTGCGGCCGGCCGTGGACTCGATCCACGGGTCCGCGCTCATGTCGTGGAGGGTCGCCGCGATGCCGTCGGAACCGGAGTCGGCGGCGCTGGTGCCGCTCCCCTCGTCCAAGCGGTAGTAGCGCACCGGGCCGGTCGCCGGGTCGAGTGTGAGCGATTGGCCGGGGCCGCGGTTCCACACGGCGGCGAGCTCGTCCGCGAGGAGTGCGCGGTCGTACATCTGGATCTCGTCGAGGTCGCCGTGCAGGACGAAGCCCTCCGCGGTGGTGCCCTCGCCGAACGTGGCGATGGCGCCGTTCGGGCCGGCCCCCGTGAGCTCGGGCTGGCCGGAGAAGTCCTTTGTGCCGTTGAGGACGCCGTTCAGGTAGAGCTTGAGGTCGGTGCCCTGCTTGACCAGGGCCACGTGCGACCAGACGTCCGCCGGCAGCACGGTGCCTGCACCGGTCCACGCCCACGCGGCACCGTTCACGATGCCGGCGTACAGCTGGCGGCCGCCGCCGAGGTAGATCCAGCTCTCGAGCGTGTCGGGCCCGCCGTCGCGCTGGCGGAAGAGCGTCTGCGGGTGGGTCGC
>CAIXSE010000009.1 GCA_903921965.1 uncultured Thermoleophilia bacterium
CACCAGCCGGGCGGGCGGCTCGACGCCGAGCAGCCGCTCGATGGCCTCGGCGGCCAGCACCGGCGCCGTCATCCAGCAGGTGCCGTAGCCGAGCGCGTGCGCGGCCGTGCACAGCAGCTGGACGGCCGCACCGATGCTCTGGAGGTCGGGGCGCTCGCGCAGGCGGTCGTGCTCTTCGAGCCCGACGCCGCGGGCCGCGAGCATCGTGTCGGCGACCGACTCGTACGGCAGCGCGAACACCGCGATCGTGAGCGGCGCCTCGGCGAAGAACGTGGAGTAGACGCGGAAGGCCTTGACCTGCTTCTCGGTGACCGCGCCGGCGACCTCGGGCCAGGCGGCCATCACATCGACGGCCTCGTCGACCGCCTGGCGCATGGCCACCTGCGTGAGCTCGTCTTCGACGGCGACGAAGCGCCACATCTGCGCGTTGCCGGCATTGGCCGCGCGCACCGCGAGGCCGACCATGGCGGTGACGTCCTCGCGCGGCACCGGGTCCGGCAGGTACCGCCGCACGCTGGCGCGGCCGCGTACGGCGGCGGCGAGGCCGGCGGCGTCGAGCGCTGCTGCTGGGTCACGGGATCCCACGGCGCCAGTCTACCAAGGCGAAGGGGCCGGCGCCCCCTCCGAAGCGCCGGCCCCCTGTCTTGCGCTGTGCGTCCCGCGGCCCGCCGCACCCGCTCCGTCGCTCATCCGCCGGAGAGCGGCGGCAGCACGTTGAGCTTGTCGCCGTCGGCCACCGGCGTGTCCATGCCCTGCAGGGCGCTGATGTTGCGCCCGTTCAGGAAGATGCCGGCGTACTGCCTGCCGTCTTCGCGGAAGATGCGGGCCCGCATGCGCGGCTCGACCGCGATGGCCTGCTCGATGACCTCGCGCACCGTGGCGCCTTCGCAGGCGACGTCTTTGCGGCCGTCGGCGGTCGTCATGCCGGCGGGCAGTTTGACGTAGGCGGGCACGTCGCCGGCCTCAGACCGCCGCCGGTTCCTTGTCCATCTTGTCGACCTTGAGGTCGACGGCGAGCACGTGCGGGTTCTGGCAGAAGGCGATGCACTGGGGCTCGCCGTCGCAGAGGTCGCACTTGAAGGCGACTTCCTTCGTGGGGTGCTCGTGGATGGTGTCGGTCGGGCACACGTCGTAGCACTCGCCGCAGTTGGTGCACAGGTCGTCGACCACCACCAGCACGTAGCCGGTGACGGTGTCGCCGGTCTTCTCCTTCGCCGCGAAGTCGCCCTTGACGTGCAGGGTGATCTCCTTCGTCACGATGGCGTCGTGCGGGCAGGCCTTCTGGCACTTGGCGCAGCCGGTCTGCAGGCAGGTGTGGCCCTTCGTGGCACCGGTGGTGGGGTTCACCTCGGCCCAGAGGCGAGCCAGCGTCGGCTGGTACACGCCCTCGTGGTAGGCGGAACAGGCCAGCTCGCACATGTGGCAGCCGGTGCACTTCTTGCTCGAGATCATCACGTGAGGCATCTGTCTCTCCTTCGTCCGGCGTCAGCCGTCAGAGTCGCACGTCGACGCCGAGCTCGGCGAGCTTGGCTTCGC
>CAIXSE010000010.1 GCA_903921965.1 uncultured Thermoleophilia bacterium
GCATGGTCGCCGAGGTCAAGCGGCGCACCAGCGACCCGGGCGTGGCCACCGGCCTCGCCTGGACGCCGGTGGGCGGCGACATCCTCTTCATCGAGGCCACGGCCATGCCCGGCAAGGGCGGGCTCACCGTCACCGGGCAGCTCGGCGACGTCATGAAGGAGTCGGCGATGGCGGCGCTGAGCTACGTGCGCACGCACTCGCGCGACCTGGGCCTCGACGACGACTACTTCCAGACGCACGACCTGCACATCCACGTGCCGGCGGGGGCGATCCCCAAAGACGGGCCCAGCGCCGGCGTCACCATGGCCACGGCCATCTGCTCGCTGGTCACCGGCACGCCGGTGAGCTCCGAGGTGGCCATGACCGGCGAGGTCACGCTGACCGGGCAGGTGCTGCCCATCGGCGGCCTCAAGGAGAAGACCCTGGCGGCGCAGCGCGCCGGCATCACCACCGTCATCCTGCCGAGCCGCAACGAGGCCGACCTCGAGGACGTGCCGGAAGAACTGCGCAAAGACATGACGTTCGTGCCCGTCGACCGCGTCGAGCAGGTGTGGGAGACGGCGATGGGCCTCAGGCTCGACGGCAAGGGCGCCGAGCTGGCCGCCGCCAACGAGCTGCTCGAGGAGGCCAGCGAGCTGCTCGAGCAGGCGCGGCGCAAGGCCGGCATCCGCGCCGCCGACGCGGCCAAGGCCGCGGCCGCCGGCAAGCGTGTGGCCGTGGCGGCGGGCGACGAGGCCGCCGACGGCAAGGCGGCGGGCCGCAAGGCCGGCGGCCGCAAGCCGGTGCGCAAGGCGCCGGCCCGGCCGAAGGCGGTGCCGGCCAAGCCGGCCGGCGACGCCAAGAAGGGTACGGCCGCCCGCGGGCGCAGCGGGCGCGGCGCCAAGAAGTAGGAGCCCCAAGGCCGTGGGCCGGGAGGCGCCGCAGGCGGCTCCCGGCCCACGGCGCGTACGGGAAGGGCCGTCCCCGCGGGCCCGCGCTCCCCGCAGGCTCATCCCTCGCCGCCCCCGGGCCGATACGATAGCGGAGTGATGCGGCAGGCCGCGGGCCCAGCCCGCGGCGGAGCGGCGCCGCCGGCGTGCACCCGGCGGGCGTCTTCAGGGGAGGTGGGCAGTGGCTTTGGACACGCCGGCCCGCGACGACGGCTTTCTCGAGCAGGTCTTCGTGGCGGATGTGGAGCAGACTCCCGAGGTCATCGGCTTCATCGCCGGGCACGCCGGTGACTGGGGCCTGCACCCCAAGCGGCTCATGCAGCTGGAGCTCGCCGTCGAGGAGGCCGTCGTCAACATCTGCCTGTACGCCTACGAGGTGCCGCCCGGGGAGTTGCTCGTGCGCATCTCCCCCGGGGAGCAGAGCTTCGTCGTGGAGCTCATCGACGAGGGCATCCCGTTCGACCCGCTCGCCCAGGAGGAGCCGGACCTGCGTGCGGCCGCCGAGGAGCGCGCCGTCGGCGGCCTCGGCATCTTCCTCGTGCGGCGCGTGATGGACGAGGTCGCCTACCGCCGCGAGGGCACGCGGAACGTGCTCCGCCTCGTGATCCACAAGCCGTCGTGAAGCGGCTGGCCCTCAGTGCGCTGGCCCTGCTGGCCGTCGCCGTCGTCGCGGTCGCGACGGTGGCGCTGTGGCCGGGAGCCCGCGAGGCGCGGGGAGCTGCCCAGCAGCGCCCGGTGCGCCTGGCGCTGCACTGGCGGCCGCAGGCCCAGTTCGCCGCGTACTACGTGGGCGTGCAGAAGGGCATCTACGCCGCCCACGGCCTCGACCTCACCGTCATCCCGGGCGGCCCCGACACCGACTCCTTCGTCGAACTCCGCGCCGGCAGGGCCGACTTCGCCCTGGGCTTCCTGAGCGGCGCGCTCAGCGCCAACGACCAGGGGGCTCCGCTCGTCAACGTCTGCCAGGTGATCAACCGCTCCAGCCTCCTGCTGGTGGCGTGGGCGGACAAGATAGGCGACGTCGGCGACTTCACCGCCTCGCGCGTCACGCTCTGGAACATGAGCTTCCGGGCGGCGTGCGACGCGTTCTTCAGCGCCGCCGCCGTGCACCCCCGCGTGCTGCCCCAGTTCTACACGGTGAACCTCTTCCTGCAGCACGGTGCCGACGCCTGCAGCGCGATGGAGTACAACGAGTACGACACCATCCGCCTGGCCGGCGTGGACCCCGACGAGCTCAAGGTCTTCGCCATGCGCGACTACGGCCTCGGCTTCCCCGAGGACGGCGTCTACACGCTGGCGACCACCGAGGCGGCCTCCCCGGAGCTGTGTGCCGACTTCGCCGCCGCCACCATGGAGGCCTGGGCCTACTGTCGCGGGCACCGCGAGGAAGCCATCGACATCATCATGCGCGAGACGGTGGCGGCGCACGTGCCGACCAACCGCGTGCACCAGCGCTGGATGCTCGACCACGTGCTCGCCTCCATCTTCCCGGGCGAGGGCGAGTCGTGGACGGTGGGCAAGCTCTCGGGTGCCGATTACGAGCTCACGCGCGGCATCATGGTCCGCGAGGGCCAGATCGAGGGCGCCCCGCCGTACGAGGTGTTCGTCGTGTCCGGGGCCAGGGTTGCTCCGTAACCTCAGCATCGGGCGGCGCCTCGCCCTGTTCTTCGTGCTGGGGGCGGCGGCCGTGCTGGCCGTGGTGAGCGCCTTCACGTTCGTCCAGGCGCGCGCCCTGCTGCAGACGCAGCAGCGCAGCATCATCACGCAGGCCGTCCAGGCCACCTCGGCCAGCATCGAGGGGGTGGAGGGCGGGGTGGAGAAGGTCGTGCAGGGCACCGCCGCCGTCGTCAGGGAGACGCACATGACGCCCGGCGGCAAGGCCGAGGTCCTCCTGCGCCAGTCGGTGCGCAGCAACAAGGCGCTGTTCGGGTCGGCCGTCGCCTACAACCCGGACCTGTACGGTCACGTCGCGCCCTATGCGTACATGGATGGCGACGAGGTCAAGTCCAAGGACCTCGGCAAGGACGACCGCCAGTACGAGATCGGCGACTGGTTCCAGCTGCCGTTCCAGACGGGGGGGCCGGCGTGGACCGAGCCGTACTACGACGAGGGCGGCGCCGACGCGCTCACCGCCACGTACGCCATCCCCGTCTTCTTCGGCGACGACCTGGGGGCCGTCTCCGCCGTCGTCACCGGGGACGTCTCGCTCCTGTGGCTCAGCCACCTGCTCCAGAGCCTCGACCTGGGCGAGACCGGGTACGCGTTCCTCATCAGCGGGAACGGCACGTTCATCGCCCACCCCAACGCCGCGTTCATCATGAACGAGTCCATCTTCAGCGTGGCCGCGGCGCGCGAGGACCCGCGGCTGCGCGAGATCGGCCAGAGGATGACCGGCCAGGGGCTGGACGGGCAGAAGAGCGGCTTCGTCACCTTCGACGGGCTCAGCGGCCTGCAGCCGAGCGGCCCGTCGTACCTGGCCTACGCGCCGATCCCGTCCACCGGCTGGTCGCTCGGCATCGTGTACGCCGACAGCGAGGTCGACGCCGCCGTCATCAGGCTCAACCGCCTGTCGTGGGCCGTCGACCTCGTCGGGCTCGCGGCGCTGCTCGTCATCGCTCTGCTCGTCGCGCGGACCATCACGCGGCCGCTGAACGCCCTCGCGGGGGCCACCCACGCGCTGGCGCAGGGCGACCTGGACGCCCCCTTGCCGCAGGCGAAGGGGCGTGACGAGGTCGCCCGGCTCACAACCTCGTTCGGGCGCATGCGCGACGACCTCAAGGAGCGCATCGAGGAGTTGCGCGTGACCACGGCGGAGCGCGAACGCATCGAGAGCGAGCTGCGCATCGCCGCCAGCATCCAGATGAGCCTGGTGCCGCGCACCTTCCCGCCGTACCCGCAGCGGTGCGACCTCGAGCTCTTCGCCCTGCTCGAGCCGGCGCGTGAGGTCGGCGGCGACTTCTACGACTTCTTCCTGCTCGACGAGGACCACCTGGCGCTCGCCATCGCCGACGTCTCCGGCAAGGGCATGCCGGCGGCCCTGATGATGGCCGTGGGCCGCTCGTTCCTGCGCTCCTACTCGCGCCTCGGCGGCGGGCCCTCGCAGATCCTCTCGAGCCTCAACGACGAGCTCGCGACCGACAACGACACCAGCATGTTCGTGACGATGTTCCTGGCGGTCGTCGACCTGCGCAACGGCCACGTGCGCTACGCGAGCGCCGGGCACAACCGGCCGTTCGTGGTCCGGACCGGCGGAGAGGTGGAGCAGCTGCCGCGCACGAAGGGCATCGCGCTCGGAGCGCGCGTCTGCATGACGTTCGCCGAGGCCGAGCTCACGCTGGCGCACGGCGACGTGCTCTTCCTGTACACCGACGGCGTGAGTGAAGCCATGAACGCCGCCGACGAGGTCTTCACCGAGGAGCGCATCGCCACGGAGCTGGCGCGCGTGGCGCGCGAGAGCTGCAACGGCCTGCTCGACGAGCTCAACGCGGCGCTGCGCGTGCACGCCGCCGGCGTCGAGCAGTCCGACGACATCACGATGGTGGCGTTCCGGTACCTGGACGGCGGGGCCGACGACGGCCACGCCAGGGGGTGCGAGCTGTGACGGGCCCGCGGCGCTTGCCGAGGGCGGGCCCCTCAAGGAAGATACGCAAGGGTCCAGGCTCGCCGCCGCGCGCGGCCGGGCGGCGTACAGGAGGGTGATCAGATGGATGTTGAAGTCGTCGGTGACGTGAACGTCGTCAGGCTGCCGGCCAGGGTCGACACGACCAGCGCCAAAGACGTCGAGGCCGAGTTCGACGGCCTGCTCGACGGCGGCGTGCGCAGGCTCGTGGCCGATTTCGACGACAACGAGTACGTCTCGAGCGCCGGCCTGCGCGTGTTCCTGGCCGTGCTCAAGTTCCTGGAGAAGAACGACGGCCGCATCGTGCTCTGCGGGATGAAGCCGTTCGTGGCCGACGTGTTCGACATCTCCGGGTTCTCCGAGCTGTTCGAGATCGTCGAGACGCGCGACGAGGCGCTCGGGCTGTACGCCTGAGCGGCGGCGCGGCGCCGGGCGAAGCCCGCGGCGCCGCGGGCGACGCCGGCCGGTCCGGCTCGGCCGGCCGCCCCCGGTGTTACGCCTGGGCGGCCGCCTCGTGCGCCGCTGCGGCCGTGGCGGCGCGCTCGTCCGCGGGCGCGGGGCGCGCCGCCGGCAGCGGCGCGCGCCTGAACGTGAGCAGCGTCAGGTCGTCGTACTGCTCGGTGCCGGCGGCGAAGTCCCACACGGCGTCGCGCACGCTCTGCAGCAGCTCGCCGGCGTCGAGGTCGCCGCCGCCGCGCTGCAGCACCTGCTCGATGCGCTCCGCCCCGAACATCGTGTCCTGGAACGACATCGCCTCGCTGAGGCCGTCGGTGTAGACGAGCATCGCGTCGCCGGGGTGCAGCGTCGTCGTCGCGGTGTCGTACCTGGCCCGCAAGGACACGCCGAGTCCCACCCCGTGGGGCCGGGCCAGCTCTTCAACCTCGCCGCCGGCCCGCACCACGTAGGGCGGCATGTGGCCGCCGCACGCGTACACGAGCTCGCCGGTGCGGATGTCGCAGATCCCGTAGAACACGGTCACGAACATCGCCGAGTCGTTGTCGCGGCACAGCGTCGCGTTCAGCTGCGCGAGCACCTCGTCCGGGGCCGGGTTGCGGCGCGCGACGCTGCGTAGCAGCGTGATGGTGACGGCCATGAACAGCGACGCCGGCACGCCCTTGCCGGAGACGTCGCCGACGGCGAGGCACAGGTGGTCGTCGTCGAGCAGGAAGAAGTCGTAGAGGTCGCCGCCCACCTCGCGCGCCGACTCCAGCGAGGCGTGCAGGTCGAACTCGTCGCGCTCGGGGAAGGGCGGGAACAGGCGCGGCACGATGCTCGCCTGGATCTCGCGGGCGACGTCGAGCTCGCCCTGCATGCGCTCCTTCTGGGCGGCGGTGTCGCGCTCCTTCTGCTCGTTGCGCACGATGTAGACGAACAGCCCCATGCCGACGGCGTTGACGATGTACATGGCCGGCATGACCTCCCGCAGCAGCGCGACGACCTGGTCGAGCGGGCGGGCGATGAGCAGGTTGAGCACCATGAGGACGGTCTCGGTGAAGAAGGCCAGCGCGACGGCCGCCCACACCGGGGCGACGCGGCGCTTGTACAGCACGTAGACGGCACCGCCGGCGAGGCCGGCGGCCACGGCGCCGAGCGCCGACGGCACGGCGACGTAGCCGCCCATGGCCAGGCGCTGCGCGGCGCCGATGAGCCCGGCCCCCAGGCCGACGAGAGGGCCGCCCAGCAGCCCGCCCAGAGCGGCCCCCAGGTCGCGCGTGTTGGCGATGCCGCCGAGGATCTCGACGCCGGCCAGCGTGCCCCACACGGCGAAGGCCCCGAAGACGACGATGAGGAGCACGCGCCCCTTCCAGCCGAGGCGCCGGTCCATGACCTCGCGGTACGTCTTCGTGCGCGTGAACAGGTAGGCCACGACGATGACCACCGCCATGCTCTTGGTGAGCTCGATGGCGAGGTCGAGGGTCTCCTTGAACACGGCCGGCTCCGGCGCCGTCGTCAGTCGGCGCGCGGGTCGTTGGCGCGGATGTACGCGAGCAGCTCCGCCGTCGCCGGGTCTTCGACCTGCACGGCGTCGTAGTCGACCATCACGCCGTTGAAGAACTGCATGATCAGCCAGTCGCCCGAGCGGCCGCCCGGCAGGATGCCGCTGAACACGAAGCCGGCCTCCTCCAGGTTCTCGGCCACCCGGCCCGTGCCGCGCCGGCTGAGGTCGAGGAACACGTCGATGACGCTCACGTTCTCGCGGAGCAGCCGGACCAGGTCGTTGCGGATGCGCTGGTGCAGGTCGCGCCCGTACTTCGGGATGCGGATGGTGGCCACCGAGCGCTTCGTGTTGACGCTCACGTCGACCTCGGGCAGGCCCCGGGACGAGGCGTGGACGTCGCGGCCGAACGTGATCGGCACGCCGAGGCGGCCGTAGATGCCGGCGATGGCGTCGCGGTGCCGGCGCGGGGCGTACACCGTCTGCGGCGCGGGCGCGTCGAGGTACCTGAATCCGACGATCACGCTGCGGCGCGCCTCGGCCGACCCCGTGATGCCCTCGAACTTGGTGGTCGCCGGCGAGTAGGCCAGCAGGAAGCCAGTGTCCACGAAGCCCAGCCGGTGGCAGAACTTCTGCGTGTACGTGTGCACGGTGACCTCTTCGATGAAGAGGCCGTGCAGCCCGCGCTCGCGCGCCACGTCGTCGAGGTACTCGCCGAGGCGCCGCGCGATGGACTGGCCGCGGAACTTCGCCTTGGTCGCCACCACGGCCAGGTCGGCGACCTCGTGGGTGTCCTCCGGGAAGACCAGCGCCGCGTGCCCGGCCACCTCGCCGTCGCCGGTGGCCGCCACCGCCGAGATCATGTCGCCGCTCTGGTTCAGCGCCACCACACGGTCGGGGTAGTAGAGGTGCTCGTTCACGTAGGTGTAGCGGTAGGCGTCGTAGATGCAGCGGCAGACCTCGATGGCCTGGTCCTCGAGGAGGGGGCCGACGTTGATCTCGATGCGCTCGGCCTGCGGCACGCGCTCCGGTCCGGCCTCCGGCTCGGCCGCCGGCGGCGCGTCGGTGACGGCCTGCGACTCGAGGTACTTGATGAAGACCGTCTCCTTGCCGCGGCTGCCGAGGTTGTGGAACTCCACGGTGTCGGCCATCTTCTGCATGAGGAAGCTGCCGAGGCCGCGGCCCGTCTGCGCGTGCAGGTCGGCCGTGGGGTCGTACTCGGGGATCAGCGCGGGGTCGAACGGCATGCCCTCGTCGTGCACGGTGATCTGCATCCCCATGGGGACGCGCTCGCAGTGGACGTCGAACGTGGCGCGCTCGTCTTCGGCGAAGGCGCCGTGGATGACGTTGGTGGCGGCCTCTTCCATGAGGAGGTCGAAGCGGCCGACCTCGCGCGCCGGGAACCCGGCCTCGGCCGCGTAGGCGCGCACGAACCCCTGGACCATGGGCAGGTAGGCGAGGTCGTTGGGGACGGTCAGCGTGCAGCGCTGAGGGTCGAACGCGGTCTGCTCAGGGCTCATGGTCCTCTCCGGACGTGGGTTGGGGCGCCCCGCTGGCCGCCAGAGGGCGGGGCGCGTCGCGTCGAACCTATCATCGGCGGGCCGCCGCCGTCGCTGAAGGCGGCCGCGCCGGGCCTGCGCACGGCACGGCGGCCTGTGGCCGCGGCCGCGTTGCGCGGGGCCGCCGCCGTCGCGTACGCTGGCACGCGACCCGCGGCCGGCGCACGCCGGCCGGAGCCCCCGGACCCGAGGAGCCATGCCCCGTCAGAACGCGCC
>CAIXSE010000011.1 GCA_903921965.1 uncultured Thermoleophilia bacterium
AGCGCGGCTGCATCTCCTTCTGCCCGCCGAGCGTCTTGCCGTAGAACTCCCAGGCGGTGGTCTCGAACGCCGGCGGGAGAGACGAGGCGAAGGCCCTGACGATGTGCCAGCGGAGGTAGTCCCGCAGCGTCTCGAGCGGCGTCTCGGCGAGGGTCGCGTCGAGCGCCTCGAAGAACCCGGGGTTGTCCACGCCGACGGTGGCGGCGGCGACGCCGAGGCCGGCGATGTACCCCGTGAGCGCGAAGGCCGGCATGAGGCCGTCCAGGGCGCCGGTGTCGAAGCGGTTCAGCGTGAGCTGCACGTCGCGCAGCTGCACGGCGGTGTAGGACGGCTCGGCGAGCCGGGTCTCGAACGCGAGGATGCGCTCCGCGGCCTCGCGCGCCCGCTCCTCCGGGTCTCCGAGGTTGGCGAGCTGCCGCGCGACGTGCGCGGCGTACCGACCGCGCAGCGCGACCGACTGCTCGTCGTCGCGCAGGTAGTAGTCGCGCTCGGGCAGGCCCAGTCCGCCCTGCTCGACGTAGACGAGGTAGGCGTCGGGGTCGTCGAAGTCGGGCGCGATGCCTACGCCGAACAGCGGGTTCGCCGCGGTGCGCTGCAGGTCGCGCAGGAGGTCGCGGACGTCGGCGACCGAGGCGACACCCTGCGCGCGCGCCAGGTACTGCTCGAGCGGCCGCACGCCGGCCGCGGCGATCGCCGCTTCGTCCATCGCCGCGGCGTAGTAGTCGCCGGCCATCTGACCGGCCGAGCCGCGGGCCTGCTGCGCAGCCGCGGCCTCCTCCAGCAGCCGGTGCAGGATCTCCTGGTTCCGCGTGTGCACGATCTGCGGCGGCCCCCACGAGCCGTACTCGGGCGGGACGGGGTTGGCGTCGATCCAGCCGCCGTTGACGTGGCGGTAGAAGTCGTCGGCCGCCGCGACGGCGTCGTCGAATAGGGCGGTGTCTATGGCGTGCGCGGGTCCGCTCATGGAGTCTCCCGGTGTGAGGTGGTCGAGGTGTGCCGATGGACAGGCTACCCGTTCGCGGCCCGGGAGCCACGTGGCGAGGAGCCTTTCCGGGAGGAGCGTGCCACGGTGAGCGCCGAAGGCGGGCCCCGGCGCCCGCCTACGCCAGCCGTTCCTTGAGCAGGCGGATGTGGTCCGGCTCGATCCCGCAGCAGCCGCCGACGATGCGCGCGCCCATCGCGACCCACTGCTCAGCGGCGCGCAGGTAGTCCTCGGGGGAGATCATGTCCTCGAACGCCCAGTCCGGATCGGCCCACCTGCCGGAGTGGGCGTACGCGCCTGTGGGGCCGGACCACTGCCGCCGGACGATCTCGAGCGCCGGCGCCGTCTCGTCGGTCAGGGTGTGCATCACGAAGACGGCAGCGCCGCCTGAGGGCAGGTCCGCCAGGAGCTCGAGGCTCGGACCCAGCCCGCTCTCGACGGGGCAGCCGTCGAGGAACTCGACGGTGCCGTCTGCGGCGACGCGGCAACTGAAGCCGGCCCACACCGGCAGCCCGGTGGCGAGGGCGGCGCGGATGGCGGGGCCCGCCTGGCCGGGGCCGTACAGCATCTCCAGGACGATGAGGTCCACGCCGGCCTCCGCCAGGATCGCGGCCTGCTCCCGGTAGCCGGCCTCGGCCTGCTCGGGCGTCGTCCGCGAGATCCGGAAGCTCGAGACGGAGCCGGCGATGGCGACGGGCCGGCCGCCGGCCGCCCCGGCTCGCGCCTCCTGCGCCAGGGTGACGGCGCGTTCGTTGAGCGTCCGGACGCGGTCGCCGAGCCCGGCCGTCTCCAGCACGTGCCGCGCCGTGGCGTAGGTGTCGGTGATGATCACGTCGGCGCCGGCGCGGATGAAGTCCTCGTGCACCGCGCGGACGACCTCGGGGTGGGTGTCGATGGCGGCCGCGCTCCAGGCGTACCCGTCCATGGGCACGCCCCGGCGCTGGAGCTCGGTGCCGGTGCCCCCGTCCATGATGATGATCCGGCCGGCGTCGAGCCGGGCCATCAGGTCCTCGCAGGTCGTCACGCGTCCTCCTCCCGGTCGGCACCGCCATACTAGCCGACGGGCGTGGGGGCCGGAGCCGCGGCGGGCGCGGGCGAGCTCTTGCCACGGCGGTCGCCGCCCGGTGATACTCGCCGCGCGGGGCCGCCCGGGACGCGGCTCGCTCAGGCCACGGACGGAGGGGGTTCGGCATGGCGGTCGACGTCGAGCGTGCGGACGGTCAGGGGACCACGCTCAGGGCCGCGATCGGGGCCTCCAGCCGCAGCGACCTGGTCGTCATCTGCGTGGTGTTCGTCTTCTACGCCGTCGCCACGGCGGCCCTCGCCTTCAGCTGGCCGGGGCGCAAGGTCGGCATCCAGATGGAGATCGGCGGCTTCGGCATGACGATCCTGTACCTCACCTGCCTGTGGCACTCGGTCAAGGTGAGGGGCGGCCGCCAGACGCTCGCGTTCTTCGCTCTCGCCGCCGCCATCTGCCTGTTCGCCGAGATCATGGGCGACAACTACGGCTGGTTCTTCGGCTCCTACGAGTACACCGAGACGCTCGGCCCGCGCATCGCCGGCGTGCCGGTGCTCATCGTCGCCATCTGGGGCGTGCCGCTCTACTGCGCCTTCATGATGGTCGGCTGGTTCCTGGGGCTCGGCGGGCGCCGGTGGAGCGCGACCTGGTACGGCCACGTGGCCTGGAGCGCGCTGGTCGCCTTCTCGTCGGCGATGATCGTCTGCGCCTGGGACCTGATCGCCGACCCCTTCTGCGTCTCGGGCCTCTGGATGCAGGTCAACGGCGTCAAGCCGTTCTGGTGGTGGGACGGCGGCGACTACCTGCCCGGGCTGCTCGTGTGGAAGGGGTC
>CAIXSE010000012.1 GCA_903921965.1 uncultured Thermoleophilia bacterium
CCTCGTCGCCGCGCCAGTCGGTGAGCATCGGCACGACGCCGAGGGTCGGCACGCCGGTCTTCTCGCGCAGGAACTCGATGCCGGTGTCCAGCAGGCTCGCGTCGCCGCGGAACTTGTTGATCACGAACGCCGCGATGCGCTCGCGCTCCTCGGGCGTGAACAGCTCCATGTGGCCGACGAGGCTCGCGAACACGCCGCCGCGGTCGATGTCGCCGATGAGCAGGACGGGGCACCGCGCGTAGAGCGCGACCTTCATGTTGACGATGTCCTGGCCCCGGAGGTTGATCTCGGCCGGGCTGCCGGCGCCCTCGATGACGACGAGGTCGTTGGCGGCGCGCAGGCGCTCGTAGGCGGCGGTCACGACCGGCCAGACCTCCGGCTGGTAGGCGTGGTACTCGCGCACCGACATGTGGCGGACCGGGCGGCCGAGGACGATGACCTGGCTCCCCGTCTGGGAGCTCGGCTTGAGCAGGACGGGGTTCATGTCGACGTGCGGCTCGACGCCGGCGGCGCGCGCCTGGTACGCCTGCGCGCGGCCTAGCTCGCCGCCCTCGGGCGTCACGAACGAGTTGAGCGCCATGTTCTGGGCCTTGAACGGAGCGACCCGGTAGCCGCGGCGGGCGTAGATGCGGCAGAGCGCCGCGGCGAGGACGCTCTTGCCGGCGTGCGAGCCGGTGCCCACGCACATGACGGCGCGGGCGCCGGGGGATGGGGCGGCGGCAGGCGAGGCGGCGCGGGAGCCCGGAGCCGGGCCGGCCGGCGATGCGGACGGAGTGTTCACAGCTCGATTCCTCTGCGGGCGGGGACGTCGGGATAGGGGTGGCGGACGGCGGTCATCTCGGTGACGAGCCCGGCCGCGTCGAGCAGCGCCTGCGGCGCGCCGCGGCCGGTGGTGACCACCTCCTGGTGCGCCGGCCGCTCGCCGAGGGCGGCGAGGACCTCGTCCAGCTCGACGAGCCCGTGCCGCAGGGCGGCGTGCAGCTCGTCGAGCACCACGAGGTCGACGTCGTCGTCGCACAGGGCCGCCGCGGCCGCGGCCCAGGCCGCGGCGCCCGCGGCCCTGTCTTCGGCCGTGACCGTGCCGCGGAGCGTGCCGCTCGGCGCCACCGCCGGGCGCTCGACGCGGACGCCGGCGGCGCGCAGCGGCGCGAGCTCCGCGCTCTCCCGGCCGCCCTTCACGAACTGGACGAAGGCGACCTCGAGGCCGGCGCCGCGGGCGCGCAGCGCCAGGCCGGCGGCGGCCGTCGTCTTGCCTTTGCCGTCGCCGGTGTAGACCTGCAGGATGCCGCGCGCGAGGTGGTGCCGGACCTCCGCGGCGGGCCCGGCCGGAGCGCCGGACGGCACGATGCCGGCGCCTTCGAGCCACGCCAGCACGCCGGCGGCGTCGCGGGCCTCGGCCGGGGCCGCCTCACGGCCGCCCGGCCGCTCCACCACGATCGCCGTCGCCCCGGCCAGCTGGGCCGCGCGCAGCTTCTCGCCGAGGCCGCCGGCGTCGCCGCTGTCCTTCGTCACCAGGACGCTCGCGCCGAGGTGGCGGAGCAGCGCGGCGTCGAGCTCCGCGGTCGTCGGCCCCTGCATCGCGATCACGTCGCGCGGCTCCAGCCCGGCCGCGGCGCACGCCTCCAGCGACTCGGGCACCGGCAGCACGCGCGCGACCACGCGCACGCCCGCCTCGCGGGCGGCGCGCGCGTACACGGCCACCGTCTTGCTGCCGGTCGTCAGCAGGATCGCCGGAGCCGCTCCGGTCTCGCCGCCGGCGTCTCCGGCCGCCTCCAGCGCCGCGACCACCGCGAGACGCGCCGCCTCGGCGGCGTCGGCGGCGGCCACGACGTCGGCGCCCAGCTCGCCGGCCGGGCGCGCGAAGCGCAGGTACGGCCGGCCGGCGCGCCCGCAGGCCGCCGTGGCGGCCACCGAGATCGCCGCGGCGAACGGGTGCGTCGCGTCGACGACGGCCTCGGCCTCGCCCGCCAGGCGCGCCAGCTCGGCTTCGTCGAGCGCGCCGCTGCGCACCTCGGCACCGGCGCCGGCCGCCAGGCGGGCGCCGTACTCGCTCACGGTGCTCACGAGCACCTCGTAGCCGGCGGCCCGCAACGCGGCCGCCAGCTCCCGGGCGTCGCCCGTTCCTCCGAGGAGGAGGATCACGTCCGGTAACCCCTCGGGGTGACGATGCGGCCGTCGCGCACCACGGTCGTGCTGTTGCCGACCACGAGGATCGTCATCATGTCGACGTCCTCCTCGACGAGGCCGCCGAGCGTCGTCACCGTCGTCGCCTGCCCCTCGCGGAGCGCATTGCGGACCATGCCGACCGGGGTGTCCGGGTCACGCCGCTCCCGCAGGATCGCCAGCGCCCGGCGCAACGGCTCGTGCCGCTTCGTGCTGCGCGGGTTGTACAGGGCGATGACGAAGTCGCCGTCGGCGGCGGCCGCGAGGCGTTTCTCGATGACCTCGAGCGGCGTGAGCAGGTCGCTCAGGCTCACCACGGCGAAGTCGTTCATGAGCGGGGCGCCCAGACACGCGGCCGCAGCGCTCGCGGCCGTCACGCCGGGCACGACCTCGACGGTGACCGGCGAGCCCACCGGCAGCAGCTCGAGCACGAGGCCGGCCATGCCGTACACGCCGGCGTCGCCGGTGCTGATGACGGCCACGCGGGCTCCGCCCGTCGCCTCCGCGACGGCCGCTTCCGCCCGCACGGTCTCCTGGCGCATGCCGCTGACGACCGTGCGCTTGCCGTCGACCAGGTCGGCGACGAACTCCAGATAGGGCTTGTACCCGACGATCACGTCCGCGGCGGTGAGCGCCGCGGCCGCGGCCGCCGTCAGGTGGTCTCGTCCGCCCGGTCCCAGGCCGACGAGCCACAGGTGTCCTGTGCCAGCGCCACCGTCACTCCGTCCCGCGCCGTCCGGCGCAAGAGGAGCTCCGTCTGGGCGCCGGCCAGCATCGCTGCCGGTTCGCATACCGCGGCCACTCCTGTGATCTGTTCCACG
>CAIXSE010000013.1 GCA_903921965.1 uncultured Thermoleophilia bacterium
GCGCTTGACCATGCCGAGGATCTCGTCGTCGACGACCATGTTCTCGAGGCAGAGGATGCGCGAGCCGTCGAGCAGGCCGGTGCCGAAGGTCACGTCCGCCCCGTTGCTGTACGCCATGAACATGGCGAGGGCGTTCTCGTAGGCGCTCTGGATGCCGGGCTCCTTGGCCGTCGTCGCGCCGGCCCCGTACCAGGACGGCACGCCGTAGAAGCCGGCCATGTGGCCCTGGCAGGCGCGCAGCAGCATCGCCTCCGGCGAGTTGCTCGCGTAGGCGCCGGAGTTCATGTACATCGCCGTCGGGCCGCCGCCGTGGATGACCTTCGCGCCGGGGTGGGCGAGCTGCACGAGCGTCGCGCCGCTCACGAACTCGGCGTTGGTCATCACCGCGGAGCCGGCGATGGTGACCGGCCCGGTCGCTCCGAGGATCGGCATGGGGTAGAAGCTGACGGGGATGCCGGCCTCGGCCAGCACCAGGGCGAGGTCCATGCCGAAGCGCTCCTGGTGCAGCGGGCTGACGGTGCAGATGATGCTGGTGAACATGGGGCGGCGCCTCAGCTCTTCCTTGCCGCCGGCCAGGGCCTCCGCCATCCTGATGAGGCTGCGGGCCTCCCAGTCCTCCTTGATGCTCACGACGATGTTGTGCTTCTCGGAGTTGCGCACGCAGGCGTCGAACTCGTGCAGCACGCGCGTCTCGGGCGGGCAGTCCTGGGCGCTGACGACGGCGCTGGTGGCGCTGACGTTGTCCAGCGCCTGCACCACCCTGGCGCAGTCCGCGAGATCCTGCTTCCTGGAGTTGCGGACCTCGCCGGTCGCCGGGTCGCGGTACGAGACGCCGCAGCCGTCCGAGCTGATGTAGACGTGCTCGCCGTCCAGGGGCAGGTCGTACTCCGGGTTGCGGGCGCCGAGCACGAACTCGTGCGGCACCGTGCTCATGGCCTGCTCGACCACGGAGGCAGGGACCCTGGCCACGGTGGTCTCGCGGTCCACCGTCGCACCGGCGGCCTCGAGGATGTCGAGCGCCTGCTGGGAGTGGTACTTCACGCCCACCGTCTCGATGACGTCCAGCGTCGCCTCGTGGATCTGCCGCACGTCCTCCGGGGAGAGCAGCTCGAGCTTGACGCGCTTGCCGACGTGACAGCTGTCTGCGTAGGCCATCAGGGGGTTCCTTTCGTTCAGAAGCGGCCGGACTCGACCGCGGAGATGATGTCGTCGAACTCGCGCGCGAGGTCTTCGGGGAAGCCGGACGCGGGGGCGGCGAGGAGGGCGTCGGCCACGCTGCGGGCCTTGTCCTCCAGCCGCGGGCTGCCGGCGTTCTGCCAGCTCTCGTAGGTGCCGGTCTCGCCGAGGCGGGCCTGCCAGAGCTCGCGCACGTGCGCGCGGGTGTGTTTGTCGCCGAGATAGGAGCCGGCGAACCCCATGCGCTTCATGAGGTCGACGGCCAGGGTGTCGCGGTCGACGGTCACGCCGCGCAGCAGGCGCGTGACGTGGCCGAACACCTCGTCGGCGATGACGAGCTCCTCGAGGCTCATCTGCTGGACGCTGTCGAGCAGGCCGGCGCCGAAGAGGAAGTCGGCGCCGGCGCTGAGCTCGAGGACCATGCCCAGCGTGTTCTCGTAGGCCGCCTGGGCCTCCGGCTGTTTGGCCTTCGTGCCGCCCCAGCCGATGCCGGCCGGGAGGCCCCAGTAGCGCGCCATCTGCGCCTGCGCGGCGCGCAGCAGCAGGGCCTCCGGGACGTTGGCGAAGTAGGCGCCGGTACGCATGTACAGGGCCGTCGGGCCGCCGGCGTGGACGAGCCTGGCGCCGGGGCAGGCCAGCTGGATGGCGGTGACGGCGCCGAGGATCTCGGCGGCGCCGACCACGGCCGTGCCGGCCGGCGTCACCGGCGCCGTGGCGCCCAGGATCGGCATCGGGTACAGCATCATCGGGATGCCGGCCTCGCCGAGCTCGAACGCCAGCTCCATGCCGGACCGCTCCATGTGGAGCGGGCTCACCGTGCAGAGGATCACCGAGAAGGCGGGGCGGGCGCTGAGCTCCGCCGTGCCGCCCGCCACGGCCTCGGCCATGCGGATCAGCGGTCTGGCCTCGGTCGCGTCCTTGATGCTCACGACGACGGCGTGCTTCGACGAGCCGCGCATGCAGGCGTCGAACTCGTGCAGCACGCGGCTCTCGTCGGGCTTGTCTTGCGCCGAGACGAGTGCCGAGCTCGCCGAGAGGTTGGGCAGGCCGTCCACGACGCGGGCGGCCCTGTAGACGTCGTCCTTCGTGCTCGGGCGCACCGAGCCGTCGGCCTCGCGGACCATCGTGGCGCACCCGTCGGAGGTGAGGTACGCGTGCTCGCCGTCGATCGGCAGATCGTACTCGGGGTCGCGCCCGCCCAGGGTGAAGCCGCGCGGGACGGTGGCGAGCGCCTCTTCGACCGCGCTCGCGGGGATGCGGGCGACGGTCGTCTCGCGGTCCACCGTGCACCCGTGTTCCTCGAGGACGTCGAGGGCGCGGTGGTCGTGGACCATGATGCCGGTCTCGGCGAGCACGCCGAGCGCGGCCTCGTGGATGCGCTCCACGTCGGCCTCGGCCAGCACCCGCAACGGGCGCCGCCGGCCGACGTACCGCGCGTCGGCGTGCGTTGTCACGAGGATCCCTTCACGTACTCGACCGCCACGTAGGGCGACGTGACGGCGCGTACGAGTGCGTCGTAGTCGACGGCGAAGCGGACCTCGTCGCCGGGGCGCAGCGGCTCCGGCGTGATGAGGATACAGACGTCGCTCGTCGCCCCGGCCAGGTACGCCCCGGGGACGAGCGGGCGCAGGCCGCCGGGCTCCATGTCGCGGCGGCCGAGGGCGACCATGCCGTACCAGGCGTCCTCGCCGGGCAGGTCGACGTCCGGTACGTGGCCGAACGCGTCGAGACCGCCGGGGCCCTTCGGCGCCGGCGGCTTGCGGAAGCACTCGAGCACCGAGGCCGTGAGCACCGGGTCGGTGCGGCTCAGGCCGCTGATGGCGCAGCCGCTGACGAAGTCGTGGCCGTAGATGGGGCCGCCGCCGGAGCGGATCTCGGTGACGAAGCGCGGCTCGTAGCCGTCGAGGTGCTGGACGGCGCAGGTGCCGCCGAGGCTGAGCACCGGCTCGGCGGCACAGGATGCGGCGCAGGCCGCCAGCACGTCTTCGGCCTGGCGTGAGAGCTCCTGCGACGGCAGCTGGCCGGAGAGGCAGGCGAAGTTGACGGCGACGCCGGCCACCTCGATGCCCGGCAGGCCGGCGAGTTCCGCGGCGACCGCCGGCGCGTCCTCGGGGAGGATGCCTTCGCGGCGGTCGCCGAGGTCGACGGTCAGGAGGATCCGGACGGGGGCGCCGGGGGCGTGCTCGCCGAGCACGCGGGCGGCGCCCGGGTCGCACAGCAGCACGCGGTCGGCGGCCCGCGCGGCCGCCTCCAGCTCGTGCCGCTGCGGGGCGCGGATCAGGGTGCGCGGCCCCAGGCCGGCGGCCGCGAGCTTCTGCAGCGCCGGCAGCCTGCTGTCGGCGAGGCCGGCGCAGCCCCCGGCGAGCATGGCCGCGCCCACAGAGGGCTCGCCGTCGACGCACTTGGTGACGCCGACCAGGGCGATGCCGCGGCCGAGCAGCCCGGCGGCGAGCCGCCGGGTGGCCTCGGCCACCACGTCCAGGTCGACGGTGAGTCGCGGGAGGGCCGCCGCGGGCCTCATGTCCGGGCGGCCCGGCTGCGACCGGCCGCAGAGTCGTGCGCGGAGAGCACGGAGAAGCGTGACAAGTCCCCACCTCGTTGTCGTGTGACGAGTACGCCGCGCTCAGGGCAGGTCGCGACGGACCGCCGGGCGGGCGGAAGACGCCGCCACCTGCCGGCAGGATAGAGGCTGCGGGAGCGGCGGCGGGGGCGGGACTTCTAGAAGTCGTGGAACTTGCCGCCGCTGAAGGCGGACAGGCGACTGTCGTGAGGCTCGAGGGCAACCACTCGGGACACCTGACTCCTGGGCGCCGGCGGGTCGAAGCCCGGTCAGTATACTGGGGCCGTCCGCGGGCGGACAAACGACTGAACGGGGGGAGACATGGGGTTCTGCGACGAGTACCTGACGGTGCGCGACGGACACCTGTGCCTGGACGGGGCCGACCTCGTCGAGCTCGCCGCCCGGCGCGAGACGCCCTTCTACGTCTACAGCGAGCGGCGCCTGCGCGACAACGTCGCCGCCCTGCGCGGCGCGTTCGCCGCACGGCACCCGCGGAGCGAGGTGTTCTACGCGAGCAAGGCCTGTTCCAGCCTGTGGTTCCTCGGGGTCGTGCGCGCTGCGGGTGCGAACGTTGAGGTGAACTCCGGCGGCGAGCTCGAGAAGGCCCTGCGCGCGGGCTTCGAGCCGTGCCGGATCGTCTTCAACGGCGTGGCGAAGACGCGGGCCGAGATCGCCGCGGCGGTGACGGCCGGTGTCCGTGCCCTGCTCGTCGATTCGCTGTACGAGCTCGACCGCATCGCCGGGGTGGCCTCCGAGGTGGGCCGGCCGGCGGCGGTGGCCCCGCGCATCGACGTGCACGTGCCCACGGCCACGCACCCCGGCCTCGAGACCGCCCACGGCGGCAAGGCCGGCATCGACCGTGACGACACCGCGGAGGCCTTCGGCCGCGCGGCCGCCGACCCCTGGCTCGAGCCGGCCGGCCTGCACCTGCACGTCGGCTCGCAGATCACGAGCGTGGAGCCCTACCGCGAGGCGCTGTCGGCCGCGCTCGACCTGGTGGCCGAGGCCGAGGCCGCCGCCGGCGTGCGCCTGCGGTTCCTCGACGCCGGCGGCGGCTTCGCCGTGCCGTTCGCCGAAGGCGACCCGCGGGACGCCGGCGACTACTTCCGCTCCGCCGTGAGCCTCGACGAGTACGCCGCCGCGGTCTGCGACGAGCTCGTCGCGCGCCGCCCCGACCTCGTGCTGTTCGTCGAGCCCGGCCGCTCCATCGCGGCGTCGGCCGGCGTGCTCGTGACGCGCGTCGAGAACGAGAAGACGAAGCGCGTGCGCGACGGCGCCGGGCGCGTCACCGGCGAGGAGCGGTGGCTGACCGTCGACGCCGGCTTCAACACCCTGCTCGAGCACACCAACTACGCCTGGTACTTCCGCAGCCTGGCGGCGAACCGTGCGGGCGAGCCCGCGGACACGCCGTTCCGCCTCGCCGGCCCGCTGTGCGACGGCGGCGACGTGTTCCTCGGCGACGACGCCACGCCCTTCCGGCACTTCCCGGCCGCGTCGGGCGCCGGCGACGTGATCGTCTTCCGCGACGCCGGCGGCTACACGCTGGAGATGATGAACGAGTACAACGCCCGGCCGCGCGCCGCCGCGTATGCGGTCACCGCCGCCGGCGAGGTGGTGGAGGTCCGCGGCCGGGAGACCGTGGAGGACCTGGTGCGGCTCGATCGCGCGCCGCGTCCGACGGCGGACGGCTGACCCTCCCGTGCCGGGCGGCGCGCGGCCTTCCCCGGGTCGCGGCCGCGACCCCGCTCGCGCGGGGTCGTGGCCGCGACGGGCCCGGGACGTCGGCCTGACTCAGCCCGCCGTCACACGAGCCACTGCGCCCTGACGCGGCCGAACATGTACTTCGTTGTGGAGTACCCGAGCTTCCAGTACACGTGGTAGTGGTCGGTCGTGTGCGCGTCGATGACCTTCTGGCCGGCGCTGTTGGTGCCGACGACCATGGCCACGTGGTCCCAGACGCCGTCGCCTGACCAGTCGTAGTACACGGCGTCGCCGCGGCCCAGGTCGGTGATGCCTCCGACCCAGTCGGTGCGGGTGCCGTTCCAGAAGCTCATCTGCTTGCCCACGTTGATCCAGCTGAGGCTGTATTGGTCGTCCGCGGGCGACGAGGTGTTCCTGCCGTCGTACCACCAGCCGGCGTCCCAGGTCGCCGGCTTGGTCGGCATGCCGCCGCCGCGCGCGCTCTGCGAGACGAAGTTGGCGCAGTCGGCGCCGAAGCGTACGACGGAGGGGTTGTACGAGAGCGCGTAGCGGTCGGCGTAGGCGGCGGCCCCGGCGCGGTTGTACACGATGGTGTCCATGTAGGTGCGACCGCCCGCCTTGCCTGCATCGACGCTCGCACGCTCGCGCCGGCTGCTGATGCTCCTCTGGATCCCCGGCGACGGCGATCCCTCGAGCTTGTTCACCGCGCGATGTGTGAGCGCCTGCGGGGCGCCGGCGTCCTCCAGGTATGCCGGCGCCATGACGTCGGCGTAGTCGTCGCCGGCGACCTGCCAACCGCGCGCCCCGGGGACGAGGGTGACGACGTGGTCGAGGCCGTAGCCCTCCACGTCGGAGGCGCCGTCGCGGGCGTGCCACACGATGGTGGTGACGACGTGGGCGGCGACGGTCGCCGAGGTGCCGTCCGGGGCGACCGTGACGTCGCCGAGGGTGACGGCGGTCTGCACGGAGTCGACGAGATGCCCGAGCTTCGCGGCGTTGAGCGCCGTGCCGCGGGCGATCAGCCGCTCTCGGGCCGCGAGGCCCGACCCCGGCGCGACCAGCGACGCCAGAGGGGCGCCGGGTTCGCCGGCCGTCACCGCCGCCGCCCGGGCCTTGAGGTATGCGGTGGCCACCGCCTCAGGGCCCGTCCCGTCCCTGGGCGGACCGGCGGCGACGGCGCCGGGCGCGGCGGCCCACAGGGCGGCCGTGACCGCCGCGGCGATGAGGAAGAGCCGGCGTGGATGGTTCATTTGGACCCCTTTCGTTGAGGTTGCGGGCGTGCAGTGATGGCCTCGATGAGCCAGCCCCCCTCGGTGCCACCGACCCTCCCCAGGGTGACGAACAGCGTGACGGCGCCCGAAGGCACCGGACCGCCCGGACGCGACTCGGCCAGCGCGGCGGCGGCGACGGTGACGGTCGCCGCGTCCGGCTCGGTGATCACGCGGGCGGAATCGAACGTGAGGGCGCGCACGGTGCGCAGCTGAGCGCGCGTCCAGAGTCGCGGGCCCGCGAACAGACCGGCGGCGTCCCACAGGCGCCGGTCGTCGACCAGGTCGCAGAACAGCTTCACCGTGCGCACCGCCTCGAGCCGCGCCCGGCAGTCGGCGAGGTACGACGCTCCGGTGCCGCCGGCGGAGGCCTCCGCGGCGTCCGGCGGGGACGCGGGACGGGCCGCCGCGGCAACCGCGGCTGACGTGGCGCCGCGCCGTGCGCCGGGCGCCGCCACGAACACGGCGGCGAACGCGGCGGCGAGGAGCACCAGGAGGATGACGAGGCGGCGGCTGACCATGGACCCATGCTCGCGGCCGGCGCCGGCGCCGGAAAGGATGACGGAGGCGGCAGGGCGGTGACGTTGCCCGCGCGTCGCGGGTGACGTTGCGACGCGGCCCCCGGTCGCGGTGCGACGCGGCCGCGGGCGACGCTGCCGCGCGATCCGGCGACACGCCGCCGCCCACGCCCCGGAGCGGCGGCGTTGACACGGGGCGGGGGGCCTCCGTAATCTTGACTGGATTTATCTAGATTCGGCGGCGGAGGAACTCGGGCCCGTGAACATCTCCATGAAGAGCAGGTACGCGGTGCGCGCCCTCACAGAGCTGGCGCGCCGCGAGGAGACGCAGTCCGGCCGTCCGGTCCGCCTCAGCGAGATCGCCGACAGCCGCGACATGCCGCTCCAGTTCCTCGAGCAGGTCTTCGCGGCGCTGCGCCGCGCGGGCATCGTGCGCAGCCGGCGGGGGGCGGCGGGCGGCTACGTGCTGGCGCGCCCCGCCGCGGAGATCTCGGTGCTCGAGGTCGTGGCGGCGCTCGACGGCGTGCCGTCGCCGGCCGAGTGCACCCAGGGTGTGTGCGACCAGGTCGACAGCTGCGGCGCCTCCTCGGTGTGGATCGAGGCCCAGGCCGCGCTCGAAACGGTGCTGGGCGGCACGTCCATCGGGGACCTTCTTGCGCGCGAGGACGCCCTGCGCGAGCGCGCTCCCATGTACTTCATCTGACACAGCCGGAGGCGCGCCGCGGGCGCGGCGCCGGCGCGAGGAGACCGCATGCAACGGGCAGCCACCATCACCGACCTCATCGGGCACACGCCGCTCCTGCGCCTCAACCGGATCTCGGACGAGACCGGAGCCGAGGTCCTGGGGAAGCTCGAGTCGCTCAATCCCGGCGGCAGCGTCAAGGACCGCATCGGCCTGGCGATGGTCGCCGCCGCCGAGCGTGAGGGCAGCATCGCGCCGGGCCGCACGACCATCATCGAGCCGACGAGCGGGAACACCGGCATCGCGCTCGCCATGGTCGCGGCCGCCCGCGGGTACGAGATGGTGCTCACGATGCCCGACACGATGAGCGCCGAGCGGCGCGCGATCCTCAAGGCCTACGGTGCGCGCCTCGTGCTCACGCCCGGCTCCGAGGGCATGTCCGGCGCCGTCCAGCGGGCGCTCGACCTCGCGGCGGAGACGCCGGACTCGTTCGTCCCGCAGCAGTTCGAGAACGCGGCGAACCCGGAGGTGCACCGCCTGACCACGGCCGAGGAGATCTGGGCCGACACCGGCGGGGAGGTCGACGCCTTCGTGGCCGGCGTCGGCACGGGCGGCACGCTCACCGGCGTCGGCAGCGTGCTGCGCGAGCGGCGGCCGGGCGTGCGCATCGTCGCCGTAGAGCCCTCGGACTCCGCGATCCTGTCGGGCGGCAGGCCCGGGCCGCACCGCATCCAGGGGATCGGCGCGGGGTTCGTGCCCAAGGTCCTGGACGAGGACGTGTACGACGAGGTCATGCCGGTGAGCGGGGACGACGCGTTCGCGACGGCGCGCGACCTCGCCTGCACCGAGGGCGTGCTCGTCGGCATCTCGGCCGGCGCCAACGTGTGGGCCGCCGGTCAGGTGGCACGGCGCCCGGAGATGCGCGGCAAGGTCGTGGTCACCGTGCTCTGCGACACCGGGGAGCGGTACCTCTCCACGCCGCTCTTCGCCGAAGCGGGGGAGTGACGGCGGCGTGCTGATCAGCGGCGGAGACAGGCAGCGGTACGACTGCCAGCTCGTGCTCAAGGACGTCGGCGAGCGCGGCCAGCAGAAGTTGCGCGACGCGTCGGTCCTTGTCGTGGGCGCGGGGGGACTGGGCGCGCCGGCGCTGTACTACCTCGTGGCCGCGGGCGTCGGCCGCGTGGGCGTGGTGGACGACGACGTTGTCGAGCTCAGCAACCTGCAGCGGCAGATCCTGTACACGACCGACGACCTCGGCCGCAGCAAGGCCGAGACGGCGGCCGCCCGCCTGCGGGCCCTCAACCCCGACGTCGACGTCGTTCCCTTCACCCGGCGTCTGCGTGCCGACAACGTCATGGACGTGGTGGCCGGCTGCGACGTCGTCGTCACCGCCGTGGACAACTTCCCGACCCGGTACCTCATCAACGACGCGTGCGTGCTGCAGCGCAAGACGCTGGTCGACGGCGCCGTGCTGCGCATGGTCGGCCTGGCGATGACCGTGAAGGGCGGGGAGAC
>CAIXSE010000014.1 GCA_903921965.1 uncultured Thermoleophilia bacterium
GGCGTGGATGGAGTCGTTGCGGATGAGCCCCTCGAGGCTCATGGCGAGGTCGACGACCTCCTTGACCTCCTCGTCGGCGTCGTACGCCTGCTTGAGCTCGCCGCCCGGCACCATGGCGTCGGCGAAGCTCGCCGGCGGCGCCTGCTCCGGGATCATCTTGGCGATCTTGTCGCCGACGGCGTAGGGCTTGCCCATGACGCGCGCCGCGTCGCGCACGGCGGCGCGCGCGGCCATGGTGCCGAAGGTGATGATCTGCGCCACCCGGTCGCGCCCGTACTTGCGCGCCACGTAGTCGATGACGTCGCCGCGGCGCTTGACGCTGAAGTCCATGTCGACGTCGGGCATGCTCTTGCGCCCCGGGTTGAGGAAGCGCTCGAAGAGCAGGTCGTACTTCAGCGGGTCGATGTCGGTGACCGCGAGGCAGTAGCTGACGATGGACCCGGCGGCCGACCCGCGGCCGGGTCCGACGGCGATGCCGTTGTCCTTGGCGAACTTGACGTAGTCCCAGACGATGAGGAAGTAGGCGTCGAAGCCCATCTCGCCGATGACGCCGAGCTCGAAGTCGAGGCGCTCTCGCACCTCGTCGCCGGGGTCGCCGCCGTAGCGGCGCAGCACGCCCTGCTCGCACAGCTCGCGCAGGTACGTGGCCTCGGTATAACCCTCAGGTACAGGGTAAGACGGCAGCAGGTAGGTGCCGAAATCGAGGCTGACGTCGCAGCGCGAGGCGATCTCGACCGTGGCCTCGCAGGCGCCCGGGTAGTCCTTGAAGCGCTCGTGCATCTCGTCGCCCGACTTGAGGTAGAACTCGTCGCTGCCGTACTTCATGCGGTTCTCGTCGTCGAGGTTGCTCTGCGTCTGGATGCAGAGCAGCGCGTCGTGGGCGTAGTTGTCTTCGTGCCGCAGGTAGTGGACGTCGTTGGTGGCGACGGTGCGCAGGCCGGCCTTCTGCGCGAGCGCCCACTGCCTGGGCAGCAGCTCGCGCTGCTCGGGGAGGCCGGCGTCCTGCAGTTCGACGAAGACGTTCTCGGGGCCGAGCAGGTCGGCCAGGCGGCGGACCTCGGCCACGGCGCCGTCTTCGTCGCCGTCGCGCAGCAGCATGGCTATGCGCCCGCTCATGCAGCCGGTGAGCGCGATGAGGCCCTCGCTGTGCTCGGCCAGCAGCTCCCAGTCGGCACGCGGCTTGTAGTAGTAGCCCTCGAGGTAGGCGCGGGTGCTGAGCTTGACGAGGTTCTTGTAGCCGGTCTGGTCGCGCGCGAGCAGTGTGAGGTGGGCATTGCGCTCCTTGACGCCGGCGCGCGAGTGCCTGTCGGTGGCCACGTACAGCTCGAGGCCGATGATGGGTTTGATGCCCTCCTTGTGGGCGGCGTCGTAGAACTTGACCACGCCGCCCAGCGTGCCGTGGTCGGTGAGCGCGACGGCCGGCATGCCGAGTTCTTTCGCCCGCGCCACGAGGCTCTTCACGCGGCAGGCGCCGTCGAGCAGCGAGTACTCGCTATGCACGTGCAGATGGACGAAATCGGCGGCCATGGAGGCCTCGATTCTAGCACCCGGGCGACGGGCCGCGAAGGCAACAGAGCCGGTGGTCCACCCCGCACGGGGCCCGCTGTATCATGGCCGCGATGACACCCGGACGATGCGTGAACGGCCTTCCGCAGCCGGCGCTGCTGCTGCTCGTCCCGCTCGCCGTCGAGCGGGCCGCGCTCCTCGGCGCCACCGGCGGCGCCGTCGTCCTGCAGACGGGGATGGGCGCCCGCCGCGCCCTCGCCGCGGCGTGCCGGGCGCGGCACGTCGCGGCCGGCGGGGTGGCCGTCCTCGGGCTCTGCGGCGGCTTGCGCGACGACCTCCGCCCGGGCGACGTCGTCGTGGCCGCGACGCTCGGCGTGGCCGGAGACGAGTGCCGGCACCCGACCGACGATCCCGGCCGGCTCACGGCGGCGCTGCGCGCGCACGGCCTCGACCGCGTCCACGTCGGCCACATCGTGTCCTCCCCGAAGGTCGTGCACGGCGCCGGGCGGGCACGACTGGCGCGGAGCGGGGCGCTCGCCGTCGACATGGAGTCGGCGTGGCTGCGAGACGCGGCCGCCGGGCGGCCCTTCGCCGTCGTGCGCCTGGTCGTGGACACACCGTCCACGCGGCTCCTGCGACCGGGGGCCGCCCTGCGCGGCTTCGTGACGGCGGAGCTCGCGCTGCGCCGCGCCCTGCCGGCCGTCAGAGAGTGGGCCGGCTGCCCCGGCGAGCGGCGCGGCGCCTCCGGCGGTCCAGGGGCCCCGCCCGCAGGCGGACGGGCCGGCGGGGACGGCAGCTGCGCGACCCCGGCACACACAGGCCCGCGGGAGGCGTGACGTGCCGGTCCGTCTTCGCCAGCAGGCGCGCATCGGCCGGTACCTGCTGGAGCAGAAGCTGCGCCGGCGCGAGCGCTTCCCGCTCATCCTGCAGCTCGAGCCGCTCTTCGCCTGCAACCTGAGCTGCGGCGCCTGCGGCAAGGTGCGGCACCCGGCCGAGGTGCTGCGCCGGCGCATGCGCGTCGAGACGGCCGTCGCCGCCGTGCGCGAGTGCGGCGCCCCTATGGTGTCCATCGCCGGCGGCGAGCCGCTCCTGCACCCGGAGATCGGCCGGCTCACCGGCATCCTCGTCCGGCACGGGGTGTTCGTCTACCTCTGTACC
>CAIXSE010000015.1 GCA_903921965.1 uncultured Thermoleophilia bacterium
GATCTCGGGCAGCGCGTCGATGAGCCGCGAGCAGTCGGCCACGTCCTTCTTCATCGTCTGGCGCAGCTCGCCGGTGTACGGGTCGATGACGTTGATGCCCTCGCCGAAGTTGGTGAAGCCCACGCGGCCGTCCTCGAGCACGATGTCGTTCTTCGGGTCGCGGCCGTACATCGCCAGCCGCGAGGGCGTGGTGCGGATCGCGTCCTCCACCACGTGCGCCGGGATCTTGACGATGCCGTCGGCCTCGACCTTGCAGCCCGCGCCGTGGAAGACCTCGCGGGCTTCGTCGCTGCCCACGTACACCCCCGTGCGCTCGAAGACGTCCAGCGTCGCCATGTGGACGTCGGTGAGCTCGTCGGGCGTGAACACCTCGAGGTGCAGGCCGCCGCTGCGGCGGTGGCCTGCCTGAAGGTTCCTTCTCATCTCATCTCCTCCTCGGGCGCCTCGCGAGCGCATCGTGTCCTGCCTGGTCTGCGCGGCGGTTCCGGAAGGCGCGGCCGGGGCCGCGCGCCGCCCGCCACCGGTCGCTCACCGTCGCTCCGGGTCCCGTGCGGGCGCCGGCGCGGCCAGCGACTCCTGTATCTCCGCGATGACGCTCGGGTCCTCGATGGTCGCAGGTATCGAGATGTCTGCTCCGTCGGCGATCTTGCGGATGGTCCCGCGCAGGATCTTGCCGGAGCGGGTCTTGGGGAGCCGCCGCACCACGACGACGCGCTTGAACGCCGCCACAGGACCGACGTGCTCCCTGACCATGCGCACCAGGTCGGCGGCGACCTGGTCGGGACTTCCCTCGGCGCCGTGCTTGAGCACCACGAGACCGAGCGGGACCTGTCCCTTGAGGTCGTCCGCCGCTCCGACCACGGCGCACTCGGCGACGTCGGGGTGCTGGGTCAGTACTTCTTCCATGCGGCCGGTGGACAGGCGGTGCCCGGCCACGTTGATCACGTCGTCGACGCGGCCCATGACGAACACGTAGCCGTCGGCGTCGATGCTCCCGTTGTCGCCGGTGAAGTAGTAGCCGGGATACGGCGCGAGATACGTGTTGACGAAGCCCTCGTCGTTGTTCCACAGGCTCGGGAGAGCGCCGGGCGGGAGCGGCAGGCGCAGGGCCAGTACGCCCTCCGCCGGCGGGTCCTGCGGATGGCCGTTCGCGTCCAGGACGGCGAGGTCGAAGCCGGGCACCGGCTTCGTGGGCGATCCGGGTTTGAGGGGGAGCTGCTCGAGACCCATGCAGTCGGCGCAGATGGCCCAGCCGGTCTCGGTCTGCCACCAGTGGTCGATGACCGGGACGCCGAGCACGCGGCTCGCCCAGTGATAGGTGTCGGGATCGAGGCGCTCGCCCGCCAGGAACAGCGCCTCCAGCGAGCGGGTGTCGTAGGCCGGGACGAGGGTGCCCTCCGGATCGTCCCTGCGGATGGCCCGGATGGCGGTGGGAGCGGTGAAGAGGATCTTGACGCGGTGCTGCTCCACGACCCGCCAGAAGGCGCCGGCATCCGGCGTGCCCACCGGCTTGCCTTCGTAGATCACGGTCGCGGCACCGGCCAGGAGGGGACCGTAGACGATGTACGAGTGGCCGACCACCCAGCCCATGTCCGAGGCCGCCCAGAACACATCGCCCGGCCCGGCGCCGTAGAGGTACCGCATCGACCAGAGCAGGGCCACCGCGTGTCCGCCGTTGTCGCGCACCACGCCTTTGGGCCGGCCCGTGGTCCCCGACGTGTAGAGGATGTAGAGCGGGTCAGTGGCCTCGACGTCGACGCACGCGACCGGTTCCGCCGCCCGCTCGACCTCGAGCCAGTCGTGGTCGCGGTCCGGCACCAGCCCGGCCTGCAGCGTCGCGCGCTGCAGCACCACCGTCGACGAGACCCGCCATCGGGCAAGATCGAGCGCCCCCCTCACCATCTTCTCGTAGGGGACCACCCTGCCCGGCTCGATACCGCACGAGGCCCAGACCACGACTTTGGGCATGGCGTCGTCGATGCGCGTGGCCAGCTCCTCCGCGGCGAAGCCGCCGAAGACGACCGAGTGCACGGCGCCGATGCGCGCGCAGGCGAGCATGGCGACGAGTGTCTCGGGGACCATTGGCATGTAGATGACCACCCTGTCGCCGCGCTCCACGTGCAGGTTGCGCAGGGCGCCCGCGAACCGGGAGACGCGCTCGAGCAGCTCCGCGTAGCTGAGCCGTGACACCGTCCCCGTCACGGGGCTGTCGTGGATGACCGCGAGCGCGTCGCCGCGGCCCTCCTCGACGTGGCGGTCCACGGCGTTGTAGCAGGTGTTCAGGGCTCCGCCGGCGAACCAGCGTGGCGCGGGGACGGCCGACCGGTCCAGGACCGTACGCCACCGTCGCGTCCAGACGACGGCTTCGGCGGCGGCCCCCCAGAAGGCCTCCGGCCTGCCGATGGACTCTTCGTAGGCATGTGTGTAGGGCCCCGCCACGCTCCCCCCTGTCGTGCGACAACGGTGCGGTGTCGCGCCTCCGCCCGAACGGAGGCGGAGTCCGCGCAGCGCCGCAGAGGAGCCGCGCGGTTTCCGCCATCCGAGTGGTGTGCACCAGTCGGTGGGTGCACCTTAGCACCCCTGCGTCCGCTGTCAACGCCGCCGTCAGCCGGCTCGGCGGGTGGCGGACGCAGGGGTGCGGACAGGAGGACCCGCCGACGGCGCGGACCGCGTGCCGGCACACCGCGCTGCCGTCGCTCCCGGACGAAGGCCGCACATCGTTACTGGTATGTACCACAAGTCCATGTGCTACGCTTGCCGTCTGGATGCCCTCGCCGTTGACGCGGCGCCGGGGCGGCGTTGCGCGGTCAGGAAGAGGGCACTCGATTGACGAACAGGCGCACATCCGATCGCTCGAGCCCGCTGTACCTGTGGGTCGCGGCCCTGTTGCGCGAGCAGATCGAGGCCGGACGCCTGGACGCGCACGGCTCGGTCCCGTCCGAGCGTGCCCTCAGTGAGCAGTACGGCGTGAGCCGCATGACCGCGCGTCACGCCGTCGAGACGCTCACCCGTGAGGGCTACCTCTATCGTCACCCGCGCCGCGGCACCTTCGTCGCCGAGCCCCGTCTGCGCTTCAGCGTCGGCAGCTTCACGAAGAACATGGCCGCCGCCGACCGGGCGCCGGGCACGGAGATCCTCTCGGCACAGACGGTCGACCCCGACCTCGTGGTCGCGGGGCTGCTGGGCATCCCGTCCGGGGGGCGGGTGCACGTGTTGCAGCGGCTGCGCACGGCACTCGGCGAGCCCGTGGCCATCGAGAACATCCAGCTCTCGGCCGAGCGCTTCCCCGACCTGCTGGACCACGACCTCACCGGCTCCCTCTGGGCTCTCATGCGCGACACGTACGGCGTGCGTCCGCTCAAGGCCGACGCGCGCGTCGTGGCGGTCACGCTCGACCGCTTCGAGGCGGAGGCGCTGGGGGTCAAGACGGGGAGCCCTGCGATCGTGCTCACGCGCACGGTGTTCGACGACCGGGGCGACGCCGTGGAGCTGGCTCGCGACGTGTACCGCGGCGACCGCGCGGAGTTCTCGGTGTCGGCGCCGGTGGAGGACGTCTCCGCGGCCGGAGCCGGCTGACGACGTCCCTCGGGCGGACTCCGGTCCCGCCTCAACGCCGCACCCGTCTCGGCCTATACTCACCACGCAACGGTCAGCGCAACGCACATGCCGGCCTCACGCGCGAAGCTCGCGCGGATGCCCGGGTGTCCTACAGGGAGGCAGCGATGAAGTACACGGAGAACGACGGTGAGCCTGTCGCGGTGTGGTTGCACGAACCTGGTCAGGGACAGCCGAAGTGGGGCGATCACGTAGCCTTGGAGTACCTGCCTCCTGCGCCGCCGCTCGCCCAGGTCGGCGACATCCTCCTTCTGCCCCGGAACGTCACCGGCGACACAGAGGAACAGGCCTTCGCCTGGGGCGGCACGTTCACGCCGTTCAAGGTGCTCCAGCGCGTACACGCGTACTCCCGGGAGCCCGGCGAGAAGCTGGACCCCCGCAACGTCAAGCCCGCGCGCTACATGCGTTCCATGCTCGTGGTCCGTCGCGTCGACGAAGCCGAGTACGCCGCGGGTCCTGATACGTCGGCGGACTGAGGGGCGCGCGGGGCCGCGCGAGGGACCGGGGCGGGGGCCTGCCGTTCGGTGCGGCGGACCTCCGGCGACACCCACAGGGGCCGGGCTCAGTGCAGACGCACGCCCTGCCGCAGCAGCTCGGCCTGCACCGCCGTCACGTCGACCGCGGCGGTGGTGCGTCCCGTCCGCAGCGACACCGCCGCCGCGACGCCGGCCGCCTGACCGGTGACGGCGCAGCACATCTGGCTGCGCGTGGCCGCGTGCGAGACCTTGTCGCCGGCCACGCAGCGGCCGGCGACAAGCAGGTTGTCGACGCCCTGGGGTACGAGGATGCCGTAGGGCACCTGGAAGTAGCGGCCCGTGGTGGGCAGCACGAGCACGCCGTAGCCGTCCAGGAACTCAGGGAAGATGCCGACGGCGTCGGCGAAGCGTGCTTCGCCGCGCACGTCGTCGCCGGAGAGCTCGTACCGGCCGACGACCTTGCGCGAGTCCCGTGCGCCCAGCGTCATGCCGAACGTGCGCAGACGGGCACGCTCGAAGCCGGGCGTGTAGCGCGTCAGCGCTTCGACTGCGTACAGGGCCTGGCGGCGCCCCTCGATCTCGGCGCGCGTGAGGTCGCGCACGTCGGTGCAGTCGAAGCGCGGCATGACGACCATGTTCAGCGAAGTCGCCTCTCCGGCGTCGGTGATGCGGCCCCACGTTCCGCCGATGCTGCGGACTTCGGGGGGGATCACGCCGTCTGCACGCGCCCGGTCGAACGGCTCCTGGAGGTAGGGGCTGAAGAGCTCGTCCTCCTTGCCGCTCGTCTCGACCTCCCAGCACGCACCCCAGTCGCCGTAGGTGGGCCGGGTCTCCGCGACGTGCTCGAGGAAGCGTTGCCTGTCCACGCCCGAGCACGTGAACATCACGGTGACTCCCATCATCTCCTCGACGGGCGTCAGGCGGCAGTCGGCGCCGGCGCGGAAGGTGATGTCGGCGTCTCCGGTGGCGTCGATGACCCGCTCCGCCCTGATCGCCCACCGCCCGGACTTGCTCTCGGTGACGACGCCCCTGACGAGTCCGGACTCCACGATGGAGTCCACGGCGAAGCAGTGCAGCAGCGGCCGGACCCCTGCCTCGGTGACGAGTGTGTCCGCCACGACCTTGAACAGTTCGGGGTCCAGGGCCTCGCTGAGCGACTGACTCTCGGGCATCGTGCCGCCCATGGCGGCCGCGCGCTGCTCGAACTCGACGCCGATGCCCTGGAGGTCCGTCGTTCCTTCGTGCCGGTACCAGGCGAGGCTGTCGACGCCGACCTGGGTGATCACCCCTCCGAAGCAGCCGTACCTTTCGAGGAGCATGGTGCGCGCGCCGGCCCGCGCCGCGGCCACGGCTGCGGCCAGGCCGCCCGGGCCGCCGCCGACCACGAGGACGTCCGTCTCCTCCAGGACAGGGGTGTGGCGTGCAGGCTCGTCGATCCAGCTCATCGGTCTCCCAGGCGCCGGCGCGTCGATGGGACGCCGGCGTCACTCGTGTCGGCGCCGCGGCGTGCGAAGACGGCGACGGCGGGTGGGTAGTGCGGGACGTGAAGACTTGACAGCAGTATCGCACATGCGTCATGGTACATACCAGTCTGCTGGTATGTACCAGGAGTGATGACGGGGCGTCGCCTCTGCCGCCCCCGACGGAGAGCACAGGCTGGTGGACGATGGTGCTGGGCGACGACTACAAGCTCACGAGACGGTCCGCGTCGCGCGACACGCGCAGACGGCAGCTGCAACGCCTCGCCGCGGAGTACTTCGACGTGCTCGTGATCGGGGGCGGCGTGACCGGGTGTGGCGTCGCCCTCGACGCGGCCAGCCGGGGGCTCTCCGTCGCGCTGGTGGAGAAGCGCGACTTCGCCGCCGGCACCTCCAGTCGCTCGAGCAAGCTCATCCACGGCGGTCTCCGCTACCTGGAGCACTTCGACCTGGCGTTGGTGCGGGAAGCGCTGCACGAGCGGCGCCTGCTCGTCGAGACCCTGGCGCCGCACCTCGTCCACCCCACGCCGTTCCTTCTGCCGCTGCAGCACGGCGTGCGCGACCGCCTGTACATGGGCGCCGGACTGGCTCTGTACGACGCGCTCGCCGGCGTGCACCCGGCGGTGCCCCGCCACCGGCACCTCTCGCACGCGGCCTGCGTGCGCGCCGTGCCGGCGCTCCGCTACGACGCCCTGACCGGCGGCATCAGCTATCACGAC
>CAIXSE010000016.1 GCA_903921965.1 uncultured Thermoleophilia bacterium
GAGCGGCTCGACCCTGCTGCTCACGTGCTCGGCCGAGACGACGGTGCCCTGGATGACGAGGAGGTCGAGGCCGGCGTCGAGCGCGGTCTGGAAGTACTCTTCGACGCGCTGCGGCGTGAGGGAGGCTGCCGCCAGCACGCCGCCGTCCTTGATCTCCTTGACGCGCTTCGCGACCAGCTCGGCCTTGATGGGCTCCTTGTAGATCTGCTGCATCGTGCGCGTGGCGGTCTCTTTGGGGAGCCCGGCGATGCGGTCGAGCTGCTCGTCGGCGTTCTCGTAGCGCGTCTGCACGCCCTCGAGGTTGAGCACGGCGAGGCCGCCGAGCTTGCCCATGGTGACGGCGAACTTGGGGTCGACCACGCCGTCCATGGCCGAGGCCAGGCACGGGACCTCGAGCGTGTGCGGGCCGAGCTTCCAGCTGATGTCGACGTCCTCGGCGTCGCGCGTGCGGCGGCTGGGGACGATGGCGATGTCGTCGAACCCGTAGGCGCGGCGACCCTTCTTGCCGCGGCCGATCT
This sequence comes from uncultured Thermoleophilia bacterium, assembly GCA_903921965.1. The sequence continues at coordinate 519 of CAIXSE010000016.1, forward strand.
CTACTTCCATGGCGTCCTCCTCGGGGGCGCGGGGGGCGTGATGCGACTCTGACTCCGGATACACAAAAGACCCGGGCACGGACGTACCGGGGTCTCTGGGCGCTGGATGTGCGTTCTGCGGACTGCTGTCTCTCGTGTCAACGTCCTAGGATGCTACCAGCGGGGGCAGAGGGGTGCAACAGCGGCCGTGGTCACGGGGAGGCTCGCCGGCGAGCGCACGACGCGACGTCAGTAGTTGGGCGTTACGACGAAGGTGATGACCTGGGTGTATGTGCCTGCGGGCACGCCGAAGTCGACCGCGACCTGATTCGTCAGCTGGATGGTGTCGGGCGCGCCGGAACCGGTGGGACCGGCGGTCGTCAGGAGTGTCTCCACGGCGGTCGGGTAGCCGACCCATTGCCCGTTCTCGAGACCGGCGGCGAAGTCGGGGGCGTCCACGCCTCCAGTGGTCATGGCGCCCTTGAACCCCACGCCATTGTCGGGGAACTCCGCGACGCCCTCCGACACACCTGACGTCACCCCGGGGATGGTGTACGTCGGCAACGTGCTCTTGAACAGCCCGTCCGGGCTCCCGTAGATGGAGAGCGAATAGCCGTTGGGCGCGTTCGTCTGCACGGTGAGCGAGTAGTTGACCCGGGAGTGGTTGCTCCCCCCCTCGATGCCGAGCGGGCTCAGTCCGAGGGAGAAGGACGGGTTGTCGTTGCGGAACACCAGCGTCTGCGCGACGTGGAGAGTCTGTTCTACGCTGGATGAGCCGAAGTCGACCTCCTCTGAGTCCCCGGTATCGACCTCCCCGTCGGGGGGCGTATCGGAAAACACCGTGATGGATGCCGAGTAGGCGCCCGCCGCCTCGGTGTTCGTGAGCCCGGCGACCGAGATGTAGACGGGCACGCCTGGGTCAGGTGCGGCCGCCGAGGGCGACACGGCGATGGTCAGCATGTCGTCGGCGAGGGTCACCGGACTGCCTGGGGGGGCAACCACTCCGAAGCATTGGTCCACCACAGGAGAGCCGCTGGTGCCGGGGGGGACGGTCATGCTCACGTACGCGATGCTCTCGACGGCGCTGCCCAGCGCGAACGAGTAGGAGTATGTCACGCCGTCCGACGCGGTCTGGGAGTTGCTGACCCACCACTCGACGCCGGTCAGGGCGCCCGGGTCGGCAAGACACACCGATGGCAGAAGAAGCAGCCCCGTCAGGATCGCGACGAGCACAAGGAGGAGGCCGAGCACAGGCTCGCGCGATACGCCGCAACTTCGCGCTACGGACCCACGAGTTCCATCAGGATCCGGCCTCATCGGGACAGCTCCCCATGTTCCGCGACACCCGGCCCGGTGGCTCGGCGCACGCGAGTCTACTTGTTGGCGGCAGCGCCGTAGATGACCTCCTGCCGGCGCCGGCGCTGCTTGCGCGAGCGGCGCACGAGGAGGAACACGATCAGCGCCACGATGCCTGCGGGCACCGCGAGCCAGTACGGCGCGATCACGTAGACGGTGCGCGTAAGTACGACCTTCTCGTTGCTCTGCGACGACTTGTTGTACAGAACTACCGTCTGTATGTCGTACTTGCCAATTCCCAGCGTGGACTTCCACTGTATCGGAACACCGCGCGAACGGCCCGCCGGCAACTGATGTGCCCGCTCACGGATGCGCGACGGGTCAGGCTTGCTGAAGCCATTCACGACCGTCTCAGTCGTGAATCGCAGCGAGTTCTTCCCGGTGTTCGTGACACGGACAGCGCCACTGACAGACGCCGACCATGACACCGTCGGAACGTCGACGTAAGTCGCCGTCACACTCGTGTTGCGGTCGCCCGGGACCGTCAGCACCACGAGCGCTCCGACGGCGTTGACCGTGCGAATCTGCCCCGAGGTCACCTCTGGCGTCGCAAGAAAGCCGAGGTAGTAGTCATCCGGCCGCAGGTTCTCAGGGGTTTCAATCCGAATCCTCACTTGCTTGGCCTGACCCGCCTTCAGTTCGAACTCCTCGGGAACAATCTGGATGCGATGTGCAAACTGGGGGTCAGGTGTGGGAAGAAACTGCGTCTGACCGTCATCCAGAAGCCTGACCCGGCTCGGTGTGATTGTGACGGTCAGCGGCTCGCTCCCTACGTCTGCGACGCTGAGGGTCACCTTCGCTGTATCGCCTGGCTCCACCGGAATCGGCTCAGCGGGGAACGAGACCGCCAAGTCGGAGCTGGCGGCGGCGGCGGTAGGTGCGGTCGCAGCGAACATGAGAAGCACCATGAAGAGGACGTGAAGGCCGCCGATCACCGAGGTGATCCGGCGGCCTTCACGTGAGCTAGTGGGCTGGGGGGTCAAGAGCGACACGTCTTGGGTTTCGCCACCCGTGCAGACCTTCCCTGCCGAATTCATTGACTCAGTTGTAGTCGGGAGCGACGATGTAGGTAATCGTGTCGCTGTAGTTGCCGGCGGCCTGGGAGAAGTCGACGGCGACCTTGTTGGTGATGGTCAGGAGATCGCCATCGTCCCCAGTGGGACCAGTATTGTGGAAGATTGCGGCCCCCTCGGCGGCGGTCTTGTAGCCGTAGTAGTTGGCTGGCGTCCCGAGTTCAACGTGGCCAGTCCCGCTGGTGTCGGTCACGAGGAAGCCGAAGCCCACATCCGGGAATGAACCGGGAGCGACGCCGGTCGTGTCATTGACGGCCGCAATCTGCGTCAGATCGGCATCCTTGAGACCAGCATCCTTCACAGACAGAGTGTACCCACTCTCTGCGTTCGTCTTGACCGAGAGCGAGACGACCTTGGTCTGATTGAGCGTGTTGGTCGGATCGACGTGGAGGTTGAAAGCAGCGGTGCTGTTGGTGAAGAGGAGCGTCTGCGCGACCGCGACAGTCACGCCCGTGGTGTTCCCACCAAAGGCGACCGCGGCGGTCGTAGCCGTATCAATCGTGGCAACAGGGCCAGCGGATTGGGTGGTAATTATTGCGGTATCGCTGCCCGCACTGCTCCTGTTGGTCAGGCCCGTGATCTGGATGTACACGGGCGTACCCGCGTCCACTGAAACCCGATCTTCAACGGCGATCGTGTAGGTGAGCACGTTTGTGGCAAGCGCAACAGAGCCGGTGCCGTCGATTCCGTACACCGTGCCCACCGCCGGGGTGCCAGCCGTGCCATCAGGGACGGTCATGGTGACCGTGGCGATGATACCCCCTGTCGTCGTTGTGAACATGTAGGTGTAGGTAACCGAGGTGGCTGACGTCGCTGTGTTGCTAACGGTCCAATCGGGCACACCCAAGGCTCCTGCGAACGCCGCACCCGCAAAGACCCCGACGGCAAGCACCGCCATGACCATCACGATCGTGAAGCGTGTGATGTGTTTCCGAGCCTTCATCACCGAACCTCCCTCTCCGTGCGACACCCGCGTCGCTCACCTGGATGGAACCTACGATGCAGTTCATCGGCCGCCGTGGAGGGCAGACCACAGGGTCACACGCCTCTTTGGAAACGAAGCCCCAGCCTGTCAACTAGAGGCCTCGTAGGCAGAGGAGAGCCGCGGAGGACGGATGTTCTAGCGGTGCAGCGGGTCATCTGACGGATGCGGAGGACCCGGAGGGCGGAGCAACACGAGGGAGTCGAGACTGGCTTCGGGGAGAAGCGCATTGGGGTGGGACCCCCTGCATTCATCGGCGGCGGCGGAGCCGGTGCGCAGGGCACCTGTCCCTGTCTACACCAGGGCTTCCGCCCAGATCGGCCGGGACGCCGGTGGGTACGCGCACATGGGTCTAGACGTTCGTACCATGAGGAAGTCCGGGACAGGATGCGGTCACCGTAGGGTGACATCCCTAGAACAGCGTCGGCTGGTCCGGGCGGGCAGCGAAGCCGGCCCCGCCTCTCGGCACTCGCGCGCAACGGCGCGCCCCAGCGCGCAGCGTCAGGCGCACACCGGCGCGCAAGGCGCAGCGTCAGGCGCGCGCGTCGATGAGGTGCAGCTCCATGCCCTTCACGATCGCCTCCGCGCGGCTGCGCACGCCGAGCTTGCGGTAGATCGCGGAGATGTGGTTCTGCACCGTCTTCTTGCTCAGGAAGAGCTCGGAGGCGATCTGCGCCGGCGAGCGCGGCGTCGCGAGCAGGCGCAGGATCTCGAGCTCGCGGTCGGTGAGCTCCAGGCGGCGCTGCTCGTAGGCGCCCGGCGCGTAGTCGAGCTCGCGGATGCCCTCGCCGAGGTTGGCGGCGACGCCGGTGCTGAGCACCGTGCCGCCCTTGACGACGAGGTCGATGGCGCCGAAGAGCTGCTCGGGCTCGGCGTCTTTGGCCACGTAGCCACGGGCGCCGGCCGAGATCGCGCTGAAGAGCGCGTCCCTGTCTTCGCGCGCGCTCAGGATGATGACTTTGACGTCGTCGCCCCGCTCGCTCAGGTGGCGGGCGACGTCCAGGCCGCTCATGCCGGGCATGGAGATGTCCAGGAGCAGGATGCACCCCTGGTTCTCCCCCACGGTGGCGATGGCCTCGTCGCCGCTGCACGCCTCGGCCACCACGACGTAGCCCTCGGCCTCCAGGAGCTGCCTGAGCCCCTGCCGGAACAGGCCGTGGTCGTCCGCGATGATGACGCGTCCCTTGTCTGTCATTGAGTCACCACCAGGAGTGAGACGAGGTCCAGGAACGTCTCGACCTCGAAGGGTTTGGGCAGGTACCACGCTTGCCGCCCATGCACTTCCGCGAGCGCACCGCCCGCGCCTTGGTACCCACTGGCCAGCAGGACCGGAACGCCTGCCGGCAGTTGCTTGGCGATGTCGACGCCGGACTGCCCCGGCAGCTGGAAGTCGAGGACCGCGCAGCGCCAGGCGGTGTGGCGGCGCCACACGTCGCGGCCCGCGCCGACGGCGGTGACCACGGCGCCGCACGACTCCAGCGCCTCGACCTCCGCGGCGCGGATGGCGGGGTCGTCCTCGACCACGAGGATCGGGACGCCCGCCAGACGGCTGCGGTCAGGCAGCGGCAGCGTGACGACGAACTCCGCGCCCCCGCCGCGGCGGTCCTGGGCGCGGATGTCGCCGCCCGCGGACTCCACCAGGCTCTTGACCAGCCAGAGGCCGAGGCCCGTCCCGCTCGCCTTCGTGCTGAAGAAGGCGGCGAACACGTCGCCCGACGGCAGCCCGGGGCCGCGGTCGGCGATGCGCACGGCGACCGAGCCGTCGCGGACCTTGACGCCGACGTCCACGGGACCGAGGCCGCCGGTCACCTCCAGGGCGTTCGTGACGAGGTTGGTGATGACGGAACGGCAGTCGGCTTCCCTGAGGGCGACGCGCGGCTCACCGGGTCCCACGCGCAGGTTGATGGCTGCGCCGTCGAACCTGGCGCGTTCTTTCCTGACCGCGTCGCGCACGACCGGCGCGAGCGGGGTGAGCGCCGTGCCCTCGGCGAGGGCGGCGTCGGGGTTGATGGAGTGCATGATCGATTTGAGGCGGTCCAGGCACTCGCGCGTCTGGGCCTTGATCACGCCGAGCTGCTCCCGGGCGACGTCGTCGCCGGTCTGGCGGCGCAGCATGAGGTTGGCGTAGAGCTCGACGGTGGCCAGCGGCGACTTGAGCTCGTGCGTCATGGCGCTGGCGATTCGTCCGACCTCGGCGAAGCGCTGCGCCTCGGCGCGGCGGCGCTCCTCGGCCAGCGCGTCCGTGATGTCGGCGAAGAACACGGCGGCGGCCCCGCCGTCGCCGAGGATGCTGACCGTGTAGCCGAGCGTCTGCTCGCCGCCGTCGACGGTCACGACGACCTGGCGGCGCACCGCTTCGGCGCCGCTGCGGCGGGCCTCACCGAGGACGTCCACGAGCGCGGCGAGAGCCGGCGGATCGAGGAGTTCGTCCAGCCGCCGGCCCGACACGTCGCCGGCGGGCACGCCGAGCACGCGCGCGGCCGCCGGGTTGTACACGGCGACGCGACCGTCGTCGTCCACGGCCATGGCCGCAGTCTGCACGTGCTGGAGCACGGTGCTCGCCAGCGCCTCGATGCCGTTCCTCCTCGCCCTGGATGTACGCGGCCCCGGACAGACGCGTCCCACTGGCCTCGGGAGCATTGTCGAC
>CAIXSE010000017.1 GCA_903921965.1 uncultured Thermoleophilia bacterium
ACGTCGCGGCCGATGCCGAGCAGGCCGATCGGGGCGCCGGTGTCGTTGAAGATCGGCGCCCTGATGACCTCGAACTCACCGGTGTGACCGTCGTCCTGGAAGGTGAGGGTCATGAGGTCGGTGCGCTGGACGAGGTCCCGGAACACGGCCGCGTCGCCGCCGCGCCGGTACGCCGCCGTCTCGCCGTCGGTGAGCTCGTCGACGGTCCGCCCCAGGATCTCGCTCTCGGGACGCCCGTACAGCCGCTCGAACGCCTGGTTGCAGGCGATGTAGCGGCCCTCGAGGTCCTTCGCCCAGACGAGGTCGGGGATGGCGCGGAACAGCGTGCTCAGCTGGGCACGCTCGCGCGCCAGGGCCAGCGCCGCCTCCTGGCGCTCGCTGACGTCGTTGATCGCCACCATGACGGCGGGCTCGTCTTCGTACTCGACCACCGAGGCCGAGACCAGCGCCCAGTACGGCCGGCGCCGCCAGTCGAGCATGCGCATCTCGAGGTCGTAGACGACGCCGTCCCGGGCGAGCGCCTCGAGCAGCCTCTCCCGGTCCTGGGGGTCTTCGTAGAAGTCGACCGCGGGACGGCCGACTCCGTCCTCCGCGCTGAAGTGCATCTGCCTCTGGGCGCGGCGGTTACCGTACCGCATGGTGCCGTCGCGTACGCGCACGATGAAGATGGGGAACGGCGCGTTCTCCAGCAGGTCGCGGAAGCGCTGCTCGTTGCGCACCAGCTCCTGCGCGGTGGCGTGCGCCTGCGTGATGTCGCGGACCACCGACGCGCAACGCCGGCCGTCGGCCGTCCGGCTCAGGCGGCACTCGAAGTGGCGCGGCCCGTCGGGCAGGGCGAGCTCGTACTCCACGCCGACGACCCCGCCGTCGCGGAAGGCCTGCTCCAGCCCCGCCGTGAGCGCCGCCGCCACGTCCGGCGGCAGGACGTCGTCCAGGCGCCTGCCGATGAACGCCTCCGGCGGGGCGTAGAGTCCCGAGAGCTCGCCGGCGCGGTAGTCCAGGAAGACGCCCTGCTCGTCGAGCAGGAAGAAGAGGTCGGGGATCGCCTGGAAGAGCGTGCGCAGGACCACTTCGTCGTGGCTGGCACGGTCCGTCGCGGCGCGCAGGTCGGTGATGTCCTGGGTCGCGCCCTCGATGCGCACCACGCGGCCGTCCACGATCACCGGCGACCCGACGACGCGGAGCCACTTGCGGGCGCCGCGGACCGTCGTGACCTCGGTCTCGAACTCGTAGGGCAGCCCCGTCGCGACCGCCTCGGCGACGGCGGCCTCGACCTCCGCCCGGTGCTCGGCCGACACCCCGTCCCAGGTGGGCACCCCGGGCTCCGCCGGCGGCTCCAGGTCGAGGATACGGTACAGCTCGTCGCTCCACAGGCCCTGCATCGGCTCCACGTCGACGTACCAGCCGGCGACCTTCGCCAGCCGGCCGGTGAGGCCCAGCATGACGCGCTGCTCCCGCGACTCGCGGCGGAGCCGCTCCAGCTCGCCGGAGGCGCCGGGCGGCACGGCCGTCTCGTCCGGAGCCATCAGGCCGGCTCCGCGGTGCCCCGTGCGGCTGGGCCGCCGATGACGCCGCCCTCCCTGGGCTCCTCGTCCCGCAGGGTGCGCTGGATCGTCTCGAAGTCTCGCCGGACCACGAGGAACGCCTCCACGATCTCGGGGTCGAAGTGCGCGCCCGCCTCGTTGTGCAGGTGGGCGGCCGCCTCGTCCAGCGTCCACGGCCGCTTGTACACGCGCGGCGCCGTGAGCGCGTCGTACACGTCGGCGAGCGCCATGAGCCGCGCCGGCAGCGGGATGTCGGTGCCGCTCAGGCCGTCGGGGTAGCCCGAGCCGTCCCAGCGCTCGTGGTGGGACGTGGCGATCACCTCGGCCGTCTCCAGGAAGGCGAGGGACGAGGGCTTCTCGCCGGGATCGTCGCGGTTCACCAGCAGCGTCTTCTGGATGGCGCGGCGGATGACCTCGCCGCCGATCCGGGCGTGGGTCTTCATGATCGCCCACTCCTCCGGCGTGAGCTTGCCGGGCTTGAGCAGGATGCGGTCGGGGATCGCCACCTTGCCGATGTCGTGCAGGGGCGAGGCCTTGACGATGCGCGTCAGGCGGGGCTCGGCCAGCTGGGGCCGGTACGACGAGGTGGCGTACAGCTGGCGCGCCAGCACCCCGATGTACGCCTTGGTCCGCAGGATGTGGTTGCCGGTGTCGGCGTCGCGCGTCTCGGCCAGCTCCGCGAGCAGGCCGAGGCTGAGCTCCTGCACGAGCAGGTTCTCGCGCATGCGCCGCTCCACCTCGGCCTCCAGCCAGTCGTTCTGGCTCTTGAGGCGGTCGCGCGCCTGCTTGATCTCGAGGTGGGCGCGCACCCGCGCCTGCACGACGGCCGGGGTGATGGGCTTGGTGATGTAGTCCACGGCGCCGAGCGCGAGGCCGCGCTCCTCCTCCACGTCGTCGTCGAGCGCGGTCACGAAGATCACCGGGATGTCGCTGGTGCGGGCGTCGGCGCGCAGGTTCTCGATCACGGCGTAGCCGTCCATGCCCGGCATCATCACGTCGAGCAGGATGAGGTCGGGCTGGGGATCGCCGGTCGCGGCGCGCAGGGCCTGCTCCCCGGTGCGGCAGGCGCGCACGGTGTGCTCGGGGCTGAGCAGCTGGTTGAGCACCGACAGGTTGGTGGGCTCGTCGTCGACGATGAGGATGGTGGAGCCTGACACGCCTGTCCTTCCGTCGCTTGAAACCTGAGAGGCCGCCGCACCGGCCCCGGCCCCCCGGGGGCGGAAGACACGACGCTTCTCATGGCTAGAGTCGACACGCCGGGGCGCGGGCTTGAGTGTCGCGCCGACGGCGCGCCCGGGCGCGAGACAGGTGCGCCCGCGTCCGTCCCGGGCGGGCGCGCCTCCCTGCTGGTAGGCTCGCAGCGCCCGGCCGCAGGCCGCCGGGACGGCGCGCACGGGAGCGGCCGCGAGCGGACGAGGGAGACGCGAGATGACGGAGACGCAGCAGCAGACGGCGAACGGAGACGCACGCCCGGCCGGGCCGGTGGCCGTGGTGGGCGCCGGCCTCACCGGCGCCAGCTGGGCCGGCCTCTTCGCGTCCGCCGGGCTCGAGGTGCGCATCCACGACGTCGAGGCGGCACGCGTGGAGGCCGCGCTCGAGCGCGCCGGCCAGGTCGCCTTCCAGCTGGCGCGCAACGGCCTGGCCGACTCCATCGCGGCCTCCAGGGGGCGCCACGCGCTGAGCGGCGCGGCGACCCTCGAGGAGGCCGTCGCCGGCGTGGGCCACGTGCAGGAGTGCGTGCGCGAGGACCTCGAGCTGAAGCGTGAGGTCTTCGCGGCGCTGGACGCGGCGGCGCCGCCCGACGCCCTGCTGTGCACGGGCTCGTCCGGTCTCTCCATCGGCGCGATCCAGACCGCTGCGCGGCGCCCGGAGCGCTGCCTCGCCGCGCACCCGTACAACCCGCCGCACCTCGTGCCGCTCGTCGAGCTTGCGCCGGGGCCGCTGACCTCGGCGGAGACCATGGAGCGGGCGGCCGCCTTCTACGC
>CAIXSE010000018.1 GCA_903921965.1 uncultured Thermoleophilia bacterium
CCGAGGGCGTCATGCTCGCCGAGCTGGTCCGGGACTCCTCCGGCGAACCGTCCGACTACCGGATCCTCGACGTGAACCCCGGGTACTGCCGCATCACCGGCCGGACGGCCGAGCAGGCGCGCGGGACGCTCGCCGGCGACGAGGGCGGGAGCCTGGCCCCGGCGCAGCTCCCGCTGTTCGCGGACGCAGTGCGGAGCGCCCGTCCCGCCCACATCGAGCTCCACGCCGCGTCGCTGGACAAGGACCTGCAGGCGGAGGTCGTCCCGCAGGGGGGCGATGCCTTCGCCGCCGTCTTCACCGACGTGACCGAGCGCCGCAGGGCGGAGGCCGACCTGCGCGCCAGCGAAGAGAACTACCGGACGCTCATCGAGAACCTCTCGGCCGGCATCGTCGTGCACGCCGCCGACACCCGCATCCTGCTCTGGAACCGCAAGGCGGAGGAGCTGCTGCGGATGACCGGCGAACAGCTCGCCGGCAAGACGGCCGTGGACCCCGCGTGGCACTTCGTGGACGCGGACGGCGTGACGATGGCCCCGGCGGACTACCCGGTGGCCCGCGTGATGGCCAGCGGCGAGCCGCTCACCGGGCGCGTGGTGGGCGCGGTGCCGGACGACACGGCGGACCCCATGTGGGCCATCTGCAACGGCTACCCGGTCCTCGACCACCGGGGCGGCCTGGCGCAGGTCGTCATCTCGTTCGTCGACGTCACGGAGCTGGAGAAGGCGCGCGAGGAGATCCAGACGCTCAACGTGCAGCTCGAGCAGCGCGTCCGCGACCGCACGGCCGCCCTCGCCGCCTCCAACCAGGAGCTCGAGGCCTTCGCGTACTCCGTGTCGCACGACCTGCGTGCCCCGCTCAGGCACATCGCCGGGTTCTCGGAGCTCCTCACCGCGCGCCTCGACGAGCAGCTGGACGACAAGAGCCGGCACTACCTCGACGTCATCTCGCGGTCGGTGCACGGGATGGGCGTCCTCATCGACGACCTGCTGCTGTTCTCGCGCACGGGTCGCGTCGACCTGCAGCTGCAGGAGGTCGACATGGCCCGGCTGATCGCCGAGGTGCGCGACCAGCTCACCGAGGAGACGGTCGGCCGCGACATCGACTGGCGGGTCGCGGCGCTGCCGCGCGTGACCGGCGACCGCACGCTGCTCCGCCAGGTGTGGGCCAACCTGCTCGGCAACGCGGTCAAGTACACGCGCGCCAGCGAGCACGCCGCCATCGAGGTCGGCCACGAGGTCGCCCCCGCCGGCGACGGGGGCGCCCAGGACGTCTTCTTCGTGCGCGACAACGGTGTAGGGTTCGACATGCAGTACGCACACAAGCTCTACGGCGTGTTCCAGCGGCTGCACGCCGGTACCGAGTTCGAGGGCACCGGCATCGGCCTGGCGAACGTGAAACGCATCGTGACGCGCCTGGGGGGCAGCGTCTGGGCAGAGGGCGGGATCGGCGAGGGAGCCACCTTCTGGTTCTCGCTCCCGCGCAGAAAGGGGACCGGCGGTGACGGGAGCTCTTCCTGACATCCTCCTCGCGGAGGACAACCCCAACGACGTCGAGCTCACGCTCGAGGCGCTGGAGGCGAGCAACCTCGCCAACCGCGTGACCGTGGCTCGCGACGGCGTGGAGGCCCTCGAGTTCCTGCGCCGCGAGGGCGCCTTCAAGGACCGCCCCCCCGGGCCGCCCGCCGTCGTCTTCCTGGACATCAAGATGCCGCGGAAGGACGGGCTCGAGGTGCTGCGCGAGATCCGCTCCGACCCCGGCCTCAGGAGGACGCCGGTCGTGATCCTCACGTCGTCGCGCGAGGAGCAGGACATCGTGAGGAGCTACGACCTCGGGGTCAACGCCTACGTGGTCAAGCCCGTGGGTTTCCACGAGTTCACGGAGGCCGTCAGGAACCTCGGGGTGTTCTGGGCGCTGATCAACGAACGTCCGGGGGAGGTGC
>CAIXSE010000019.1 GCA_903921965.1 uncultured Thermoleophilia bacterium
ACCGGCTGCGTGCCGGCCGGGGCCTCGACCCGTTCCCACGCCACGCTGTGCCGCGGCGCGGCCACGAGCGCGGCGAGGTCGAGGCGGAAGCGCGCCACCTGACCTTTGACCTGCACGCGGCGGAAGCCGTCGCCCTCGAGCACCTCGGGGTGGAAGAGGTTGAGCTCGCGGAGGTAACCGCGGAACGGGTCGGCGACGCCCGCGCTTGCGAGGCCGAACGCCTCCAGGGCCTTCACCTTCCTGTGCTTGAGGGAGGCGGTGATCTCCTGCAGCAGGAAGTGGAAGCCGCGCAGGTAGTCCTCGTCGTAGAAGTAGGCGCACATGAGCAGGTACGCGTCGGCCGAGGGCGGGCCGGCGGGCAGCGAGCGCGCCCGTGGCAGCAACCTCGCCGGCGCCGCGTGCATCCAGCCGACGACGGCGTCGTCCTCGAGGAGGGCGCGGCCGAAGAAGCCCGTCTCGCCGTCCACCTCCCGCTCCCAGGCGGCGCGGACGCCGGGCGCGGGGTCCGCGCCCGGCTGCGACTGCCACCAGACGCAGCTCTCGCAGCAGGGGGCGAGCAGGTCGCGCGTCGCGACCGTGAGGTCCACGGCCCTCACCGGGCCGCCCCCCGCGACGCGCCCGCGGCGCGGGCGCGCGGGGCGGCCCCGGCTGCGCCGCTGCGGGCGGCTCTGTGGTGCACGCGCATCTCCCGTGGTCGTCTGCGTCGAGGCTCCGCGCCTCGCCCGGCCGGAGTATATCGCCGCGCGCCCCGGGGCCGCGGTCGGGCCGCGCCGGGTGTTTGCCACCGCGCGAGCTGCTCCCCTATACTCCATGCTCACGTGCAGGACCGAGCGCGCGTCCTGCCGTGCCCCCACATCACGAGCGAGGCGGTCACCACGGGTCACGACGTCACCATCTACCGCGCCGACTGGCTGCTGCCGGTGTCGGCGCCGGTGCTCGCCGACGGCGCGCTCGCCGTGGCCGGCGAGCGCATCGTCGCCGTGGGGCCCGCGGCCGGCGTCGTCGCGTCGTACCCCGACGCGGAGCTCGTCGACCTCGGGCGCTCGGTCATCATGCCGGGCTTCGTCAACTGCCACAGCCACATCGAGTACACGTCGTTCCGGGGCATCCTCGACGACGCGGAGTTCGGCGACTGGATCATCAGCCTCGTCGACGTCAAGGCGGCGCTCACGCCCGAGGAGTACGTGGCCAGCGCCCGCCTGGGCGCCATCGAGGCCATCGCCTCCGGCATCACCACCGTCGCCGACACCAGCTACGGCGGGTTCGCGCTCGAGGCGGCCGCCGAGGCCGGCCTGCGCGGTCGCCTGTACCTCGAGGTGTTCGGCGTCGACGACAAGAACCTCGACCACACGCTCGCCGACGTCGAGCGGCGGCTGGCCGCGGCGCAGGCCGCCGCGCCTCCCACCATCGACATCGGCCTGGCCCCGCACGCGCCCTACACCACCTCGAGCCGCCTGTATCAGGCGGTGTGCGAGCTGGCGAGGGAGCGCGGCCTCAAGGTCATGAGCCACGTCGCCGAGAGCCGCGAGGAGCTCACCTACGTGCGCTCCGGGTCGGGCAAGTTCGCCCACGACTACCGCGAGAAGATGGGCTGGGAGCGCATGCTCGTGCAGCCGTTCGGCGTGAGCCCCATCAAGTACCTGCAGCAGTGGGACGTGTTCGACAGGGACTTCCTGGCGGTGCACTGCACCCTCGTCAACCGCGACGACATCCGCATCCTCAGATCCAAGGACGTCGCGGTCGCGCACTGCCCCAAGAGCAACGCCAAACTGGGCTGCGGCATCGCGCCGCTGGCCGACCTGCTGCACGAGGGCGTGCGCATCGGTCTCGGCACCGACAGCCCGGCCTCCAGCAACATCATGGACATGTTCGACGAGATGCGCACCATGCTGTTCCTGCACCGCGCCGTCGAACGCGACGTCTCGGTGCTCGACGCGCAGATGTGCGTGCGCATCGCCACACTGGGCGGCGCCGAGGCGCTCGGGCTCGAGGCCGACATCGGCAGTCTCGAGCCCGGCAAGTTCGCCGACTTCATCGCCGTCGACATCGGCACCTCGCACTTCGCGCCGGTCGACGACCCGTACTCGGCGCTGGTCTACGGCGCCAACCAGGACGACGTCCTGCTCACGGTGGTGGGCGGGGACGTGCTGTTCGCCGACCACCACTACACACGCCTCGCCGCCGAGGCCGTGCGCCGCGCGGCCGTTGCCGTGCGCGGCAAGCTCCGCGACCGGGTCCGCGCCGGCGACGTGCAGGTGGGCGCGGCGGAATCAGGCTGGTGGCGTCCCGCCGCCGTCTCAGGAGAGGAGACCCCCTAAGTGCTGCTCGACCGCAAACGCGTCAAGTTCTGGCAGAAGTGGGTGTTCGGCTTCATGGCCGTCATCATGGCTGCCTTCCTCGTCATGATCCCCGTGCAGCACTACGTCGGCTGCGGCGGCGGCGACACCACGACCACCGCCATGGAACAGATCAACGCCGAGATCACCAAGTACAAGGCCCAGACCGCCGCCGACCCGTCGAACGTCGTGGCGTGGCAGTCCCTGGCCGAGAACTACCTGTTGCGTGCGAACCAGCGGGCCGAGGGCTCGAAGGAGCAGAAGGGTGACTGGCTCCTGGCCGTCGAGGCGTACACGAAGGCCGACGAGCTGCTCGCCGAGCAGACGGGCGCCGGCGTCAAGCAGCAGCGGCTCGACAATCTCGACAACCTCGCGAGCGTGTACCTCAGCCTGCAGGACTACAACGGCGCGATCGGCGTCTACCAGACGATCACCGACCTCACGCCCGACGACCCGGACGCCTACTTCAACCTCGGCGAGGTCGCCTCGCAGGCGGGCGAAAAGGCCACGGCGCTGCTCGCGTTCAGTAAGTTCCTCGAGCTCGCTCCGCAGTCGCCGTACGCCCAGGACGTCAAGGACTGGATGGCACAGGCGACCGCCAAGCCCTCGCCGAGCCCCACGTCGTCGGCGGTGTCGGTGAGCTCGTCGCCGTCTCCCAGCCCGTCGTCCAGCTCAGCGCCGTGAGCCAGCTCTTCGCGGTCGGCTCCGAGCGGCGCGACGGTGAGTCCGGTGTGGTCACCGTCTCCGGCGAGGTCGACATGTACACCGCGCCGCAGCTCAAGGAGTGCATGCTCGACCTGATCGACGGCGGGGCGCGGCGTATCGTGATCGACCTCAGCGCGGTGACGTTCATCGACTCCACCGCGCTGGGCGTCCTCATCGGCGGCGTGCGCAGGCTGCACGGTGCGGACGGCGCCATGGCCCTCGTCGTCACGAGCAGGCCGGTGGAGCGCGTGCTCTCCATCACCGGCCTCGACCGCGTGTTCAGCATCCACGCCACGCTCGACGAAGCGCTGGCGGCGCTCGCCTGACGGCAGGCAACGTCATCTCGACACCGGGGTTTGGGCGGTGGTATTAACTCCCATCGCCCGGGCCACCCCGGATCCCACACGAGGTACCACGTGAAGCTCATCGTCACAGAGAAGGCCG
>CAIXSE010000020.1 GCA_903921965.1 uncultured Thermoleophilia bacterium
GGAGGAGAAGAACTTGATGCCGTTGTCGCCGAACGGGTTGTGCGAAGCGCTGACCACCACGCCCGCGTCGGCGCCGTGCCGCAGCACGAGCGCGGCGAGCCCGGGCGTGGGGATCACGCCGGCGACCTCCACGCGGGCGCCGCCGCTGGTGAGGCCGGCCGTGAGCGCCGCCTCGAGCATCGGCCCGCTCAGGCGCGTGTCGCGGCCGATGACGAAGAGCGGGTGCGGGCCGGCCTTCTGCGCCAGCACCACGGCCGCGGCCCGGCCCACCTGCACGGCGAACTCGGCGGTCAGCAGTCCGCCCGCGACGCCGCGGATGCCGTCTGTGCCGAAGTAGGCGCCCATCGCCTCGCGGCCCGCCCTCAGTCCCAGCTTCGGAGGCTGAGGCGCACGCCGAGCACCTTCGCGGTGCCCCACACCGCCACGACCGCCACGACGACCACCAGCAGCACGAACAGGCCGTAGTTCCACCTGTTGGCGTGGAGCAGCGACACGACGATGAAGATGGCGATCGGCGCCGACGCCACCACCGCGAGCTTCTTCCACAGCGGAGCTGTGTTGCGCGGCGGGCGCGAGGGGTTGCTGTAGCGGGCCATGGGGACTCCTGCGGTCGACCTGACGCATCCTAGACCATCGACGCCCGACCGTCGCCCCGCTCGGCAGCCGAAGGCGCTCCGCCGCACCGGTCAGTCGGCCCAGACGACCACACGGAGTCCCGGCACCTGAGCGAACCGCCTCGCCCCGGCGGTCACGAGAGGCAGGCCGTGGGCGATGCAGGTCGCGGCGAGCCACAGGTCACGAGACCCGAACGACGCCGCAGCAAGGCCGAGATCGGCCCGGAGCCGCGCGTACGCGCGGGCGCACAGCAGATCCACCGGCAGCACCGGCAGACGCTCCAGGACGCCCTCCGCGAACGCGGCGCGCCTCGCTCTGCTGCTCGGCTCGACCGCGCAGCACACGCCGCGCAGCAGGTCTGCGGCAGTGACGACCGAGAGGAAGACCTCGCTCCGGCCCCACATGGCCGCCCGCGGTCCCAGCGCGAGCCTGCCGCATCGAGCCGCGAGCACCACACCGGCGTCCATCAGGACGCCCGCACGAGGTACCGCCCCGAAGCCGGCGCCGAACCCGGTCGCCGGCTCCCAGCCGGGCACCGCACTCTGACGCGCGATGGACCACTCGTCGTCCGCCGCGCCTGTCGCATCCACCAGGGCCCCGGCGCCGGTGCCGTCCCGCCGTTCGGGGTCGGCAGGTTCGGCCCACTCCGGCGGCTGGATCGCGGTGGCCGTCGCCTGCTCCGGCCGACCGTCGTCGGCCGCGAGGTCGGCCGCGAACGCCTCCGCCTCAGAGACCGTCAGCCCCGGCAGAGCGGCGACCACCTCGGGAAGCTCCACCATCGACGCCCCGAACGGCAGAGGACGGAGCTCTGCCAGCGGTCTCCGTCCGCGCACCAGGGTGAACGATTCGCGCCGGTACGCGACGCGATTGACGAAGTGGGCGAAGTTCCTGGAGACCTGGGTGACCGTGGCGCTGGACACAGACACCTCCCTGGGAGCCGTTCGGCGGACCTGGATAGAGACCCGTAACGGCGACTCATGGAAACCTGACTCTCTGATTCTCAGACGGATCTGATTCTCTGCTTCTCAGCTTTCTGCGAGGCACGGCACGACCACTCCCGACCCCGGTGGCCACGCCCCCGCGCCAGGCCGACGTGTACCGGGCCACGATCGCGAGAAGCGCCGCGAGGGGACCCGCGTGAGCATGCCCCGTGCGGGGCCGGCATTCAACGGGTGACCTGGGGTGACGCTACTGGTAGCGCCCCCGGCGGACCGACGCCAGGCGCCAGCCCCAGTAGGCGCGGTTGAAGCCGAAGACGATGCGCGGGTCGAAGTACGGGTTCTTGACGGTGCTCAGGTGGGTGAGCATGAGCACCTGCTCGGCCACACTGATCGGGCACCCGGGCAGGCGCACGTGGTCCGCGCCGCGGGCGCGAAGCAGGCGCAACGTAACGGCCGCCATCTTGGCGTAGATGTCCTGGTGGCGGGCGTGATGAGGGTCTTGCAGCGCGCGCGCCACCGGCAGCCGCTCGACAACGACCTCGCGGCCCCCGAGCCGGCCACGCCAGGTCGTGCAGCCGCCGACGAACACGACCTTCTCGCCGCGGCGCGCCGGGATGTCTCCGCGGTAGCCGCCGA
>CAIXSE010000021.1 GCA_903921965.1 uncultured Thermoleophilia bacterium
CCCATGTCGATGACGAAGCGGAAGAACGCGTCGTTGACGGTGCCCGGTCCGCACCCGGGGGGGATCTCGACCACCGTCGGGCCGGCCTTCTCCAGGTCCAGGAACGTCGAGCAGTACACGGTGTCGGTGTTGCCGGTGAGCAGCAGGGGCATGGAGTCGAGCAGCCGGTCGGCGATGATGGCCTTGTTCGAGGCGTCGACGCCCAGCTCGACCATGCCCCGCCGGACCGCCTCCATCGACGCCGCCGGCATGCCAGTCAGGAAGGTCTCGACGCCCCGGATCAGGTCGAGGAAGTCGTAGGCCTTCTCCACCGTGGGAGCGGATGGAAGGCCGTCGAAGAACTCGAGCGTCCCGATGCTCGTCTCCACCCGGTCGGGCGTCATGATGTCCTCCGGGATAGCGCGGTTGTACCCCGGCGTCGCCTCAAGCGCAGTCATGGCCTCTCCTTCGTCCCCTCCGTGATCCCCTCTCGGGTCACCGTCCGCGCCTAGCCTATTCCCATCGGCCACAGGCCGAGAAGGTGACTGCGCGGCCGCGGGCGGCCGCGCAGTCACCGTGCGCGTGCGGAGGGCCCGGACGGCGCCGGCCGGCGCCGTCGCCGTCAGCGGGCCGCGGCGCGGGCCAGCGACTCCTCGTGGACCTCGCGCTGGGAGAAGATCTGCTCGAAGGCCCCCGCCGCCTCGTGGTGCTCGACGAGCTCGCCCCCCTCGTCGTGATCCTGCGTCCGGGCGCCGCTCGTCCGCGGCCCGCGAGGCCGCCGGCGTCAGAAGCGGATGGTCAGGTGCCCTCTGCCGGCCATGACCGGGAGCCAGTCACTCAGCAGCAGGTAGGCCCCCACCTCCGCGTCGCTGCAGACAAAGACGAACTGCCTGCCTACGAAGTAGGTCGGGTTGTCCGACGCCACGACCGTCGCCACCGTACTGAACCCGTACTCGTTGGCCGTGTACCCGTCCTTCGCGAGCGCGGCCGCGAACGTGCCGGTGAGGTCGGGGTAGGCAGAGGACCACATGTCCACAGCGAGCTGACCGCCGGTCTTCGAGCTGAAGTGGACCCGGTAGTCGACCGTCGTGGAGTAGAGGCCCGACCCCGACCCGGCCCCCGCGACGACGACCGGCCGCTCGGCGGCCGCGACCGGGGTGAGGGCGAGGACGAACAGGACGGCGACGACGACGAGGAAGACGTGGACACGGATGCGGCGCTTCATGGCTCCCCCTCTCCTCGGCCCCGGGGGCGCTCACGGGTGTCGTCCGCAGGCCCCCGATGAGCAAGAACGTACACCCTGCGCAACGGCGACCCGACGAGCGGGGTCCTCGTCGGTCCTCTTCGCCGGGGTGGGGCGGTGGTCACACTCCGCGGCCGGGACGATGCCGGCGACCTCGCCGGCCGGGCTTCACCCGGCCGGCTCGACGAGCTCCCGCTTGAGCCGCTGCTGCGTCGGCTCGTCGATGCGGAGCCCGTCGGTCACGTAGCCCTCGATCGACCCGAAGCGCGCGTGCATCTCGTCGAGCGCGGCCGTGAGGTACGCGGCGTC
>CAIXSE010000022.1 GCA_903921965.1 uncultured Thermoleophilia bacterium
CACGAGGCCGCCGTCGCCGAAGCCGCCGAGGTTCTTGGTGGGGAAGAAGCTGAACACGGCCATGTCGCCGAGGCTGCCGGCGCGGCGGCCCTTGTACGAGGCGCCCCAGGCCTGGCAGGCGTCCTCGACCACCGGCAGGCCGCGCGCGTCGGCGGCCGTCTTGATGGCGTCGGCGTCGGCCGGCAGGCCGAACAGGTCGACCGGCATGACCGCCTTGGTGCGCGAGGTCACGGCGCCCTTGATGGCCGCCGGGTCCATGCACAGCGTGTCCGGCAGGATGTCGACGAACACCGGCTTGGCCCCCGCCTGGGCGATGGCCTCGGCCGTGGCGAAGAACGTGAACGGGACGGTGATGACCTCGTCGCCGGGGCCGACGCCGAGGGCGCGCAGGGCGATGGTCAGGCCGTCGGTGCCGTTGGCCACGCCGACGGCCCCGATGGTGCCCATGTAGGCGGCGGCTTCTTCCTCGAAGCCCTTGACGTTCGGGCCGAGGATGACGCGCCCGCTGCGCAGGACTTCGAGGACTGCCGCCTCGATGCGGTCCTGCAGCTCGGCGTACTGTCCCTTGATATCCATGAGTCCGACGGCCATGCGGAACGCCTCCTTGCGGCGGAAAAAGTCGAGAGGGGTGGCGGGCCGAACCTACCATAGCCGCGCGGGGGCGGGCCACCGGCGGTACGGAGCGGCGCGGTCGCGGACAGGCCCGGGCTCGCGCCGCGAGCGGCCGGTAGGGTACTGTCTGGCCCATGCAGTCGATCATCAACGACGTGGTCCTGTGGGTCACCGACCTCATCGGGGCCTGGGGGTACCCGGCCGTCTTCGTCCTGATGCTGCTCGAGAGCGCCTGCATCCCGGTGCCCAGCGAGGCGATCATGCCGTTCGCGGGGTTCGCCGTGAGCGAGGGGACGCTGACCTTCGTCGGGATCGTGGTCGCCGGTGTGGCCGGCAACCTGGTGGGCTCGTGGATCGCCTACGCCGTCGGGTTCTACGGAGGGCGTCCGTTCGTCGACCGCTGGGGCCGATATGTGCTCCTCCGGCCGCACCACCTGGACATGGCGCAGCACTGGTTCGACCACTGGGGCGCCCCGGTCGTCTTCTTCTCGCGCATGGTGCCCATCGTGCGCACGTTCATCTCGCTGCCGGCCGGCTTCGGCAGGATGAACTTCTGGAAGTTCACGCTGTACACCGCCCTCGGGTGCATCCCCTGGGTGGCGCTGCTCGGCTACATCGGCGTCAAGCTCGGCGCGAACTGGGAGAAGATCCGCCCGCTGCTCCACTACGTCGACTACGTCGTGGTGGTGGGGCTCGTCGTGGTCGTCGCCTACGCGCTGCTGCGCTGGCGGCGCCGGCGGGCGATGGCCTCGGGGACCGGCGCCGGCGGGGACTGACGTGGCGGCGCAGTCGGGTCAGGGAGACAGCCCGGCCTCGTGCCGGGTGCGCGTGCCTGCGACGACCGCCAACCTCGGCCCCGGGTTCGACTGCCTGGGGCTCGCGCTCGACCTGTGGAACGAAGTCAGCTTCAGCCTCGAGGGTGAGGGCGTGGTGGCGACCGCGGAGGGGCCGGGCTCCGAACGCCTGCCGCCCGGCCCGAAGAACCTGATCGCGCGGTCGTTCCTGCGGCTCTGCCGGGAGGCCGGCCGCCCGATCCCCCTCGGCCTGCGGATCCACAGCAAGCTCAAAGTCCCGCCCTCGTCCGGCCTCGGGTCAAGCGCGGCGGCGGTCACCGCCGGGCTGCTGGGCGCCAATACCCTCCTGGGACATCCGTTCGACAGGCCGCGCCTGCTCGAGCTCGCCGCCGACATCGAGGGCCACCCCGACAACGTCGCCGCCACCGTCCTCGGCGGCCTCACCATCGTGGTGCGCCGCGGCGATCGCCTGCTCACCAAGAAGATCCTGGTGCCCGAGGTGCACGTGGCCCTCGTCGTGCCCGAGCTGCCGTTCAGCACCAAGGCCGCCAGGGCCGGGCTGCCGCAGGAGGTCCCGATGCAGGACGCCGTCTTCAACCTCGGGCGCACGCCGCTCGTGGTGGAGGCGCTCCGCACCGGCGACCTCGAGCTGCTCCACGACGTGATGGAGGACCGTCTGCACCAGGCCGCCCGCCTCAAGCTCATCCCGGGCGGCCCGGTCGCCTGGGTCGCCGCGCAGCACGCCGGGGCGGCGGCCGTCGCCATCTCGGGCTCCGGCCCCAGCCTCGTCGCCTTCGTCGGCCTCGGCACCG
>CAIXSE010000023.1 GCA_903921965.1 uncultured Thermoleophilia bacterium
AGCGAGTACGGGCCGGTGCTGCGCGCGTGGATCTTGTCGTCCACGAGGTGCAGCAGCTTCAGGATGTACATGTAGCCGATGGTGACCTTGTTGTCGAAGCGCTCACCGGTACGGCCGTCGTACAGCCACAGCTTGCCGGAGCACTGCCGGCCCTCGGGTTCGTCGCTGTTGATCTTGAACTGCACCGGGCTGTCGGGGTTCTCGACGCTGCTGCGGATGAGCAGCTGGTCGATCTCCTCGATGGTCGCGCCGTCGAACACGGGGGACGCAAGACGCGTCGGCGACGCGCTGCGCACGCCGTCGGCCTGGAAGCCCATGTGCGCTGCCCAGCCGAGGTGCGTCTCGAGCACCTGGCCGATGTTCATACGCGACGGGACGCCCAGCGGGTTGAGGATGATCTCGACCGGGGTGCCGTCTTCCAGATGAGGCATGTCCTCTTCGGGCACGATCTTGGAGATGACGCCCTTGTTGCCGTGACGGCCGGCGAGCTTGTCGCCCTCGGCGATCTTGCGCTTCTTGGCGACGTACACGCGCACGAGTTCGTTGACGCTCGGCGGGAGCTCATCGTTGTTCTCGCGCGAGAAGATCTTGACGTCGATGACCTTGCCGCCCTCGCCGTGTGGCACCTTGAGGCTGGTGTCGCGCACCTCGCGGGCCTTCTCCTTGAAGATGGCGCGGATGAGCTTCTCCTCGGCGGTGAGCTCGGTCTCGCCCTTAGGGGTGACCTTGCCGACCAGCAGGTCGCCCGAGTTGACCTCGGCCCCGATGCGCACGATGCCGCGCTCGTCGAGGTCTTTGAGCGACTCCTCGGAACGGTTCGGGATGTCGCGCGTGATCTCTTCGTCGCCCAGCTTGGTGGTGCGGGCGTCGACCTCGTACTCCTCGATGTGGATCGAGGAGAGGAGGTCATCCTTGACGACCTTCTCGCTGAGGATGATGGCGTCCTCGAAGTTGAAGCCCTCCCAGCTCATGAACGCGACCAGGAGGTTGCGGCCGAGGGCGATCTCGCCGTGGTCGGTGGACGACCCGTCGGCGAGGACCTCGCCGGCCTCCACCTTGTCGCCCGGGAACACGAGCGGCTTCTGGTGGATGAGCGTGCCCTGGTTGGAGCGCATGAACTTGACGAGGCTGTACGAGTCGACGTCGCCCTTGCCGGCGTCGACCTCGATGGTGTCGGCGTCGACGTAGCTGATCTTGCCGCCGCGCTCGGCGACGATGACGTCGCCGGTGTCGACGGCGGCACGGAACTCCATGCCGGTGCCCACGTACGGGGCCTCGGGCGTGAGCAGCGGCACGGCCTGCCGCTGCATGTTGGAGCCCATGAGGGCGCGGTTGGCGTCGTCGTGCTCCAGGAACGGGATGAGGGCCGTGGCCACCGACACGATCATCGTGGGGCTCACGTCCATGTAGTCGATCTGCTCCGGCGGCACCTGGACGATCTCGGCGCCGGCGCGCGTACGCGCGAGGACCAGCTCGTCCTCGAACTTGCCGGTCTTGGCGTCGAAGGGCGCGTTGGCCTGGGCGATGGTGATGTAGCGCTCGATCTCACCGGACTTGGGATCGAGGATCTCGCTCTCCTCTTCGGAGGCGTCGAGGTACACGATCTCGTCCGTGACCTTGCCCTTGACCACCTTGCGGTACGGGGCCCGGATGAAGCCGAACTCGTCCACGGTGGCCATGGAGGCCAGCGAGCCGATGAGGCCGATGTTCGGGCCTTCGGGGGTCTCGATGGGGCACATGCGGCCGTAGTGCGTGGGGTGCACGTCGCGCACTTCGATGGGCGCGCGCTCGCGCGTGAGGCCGCCCGCGCCCAGGGCGCTCAGACGTCGCCGGTGCGTGAGGCCCGACAGCGAGTTGGTCTGGTCCATGAACTGCGAGAGCTGTGAGGAGCCGAAGAACTCCTTGAGCGCGGCCACGACCGGGCGGATATTGACGAGCGTGGCCGGAACGATGGTGTCGGGGTCCTCGGTGGTGAGGCGCTCGCGGATCACGCGCTCCATGCGCGCGAGGCCGATGCGGAAGGCGTCCTGCACGAGCTCGCCGACGGTGCGCAGGCGGCGGTTGCCGAAGTGCTCGTACTCGTCGATCTCGTGGGCGATCAGCTCGCGGCTGGTCGCGAGCAGTACGTTGGCCTCGGCGGCGTAGTCTTTGGCGTCGTCCGGCACACCGAGCCTGCCGGGCAGCGAGATGAGCCGCTTGATGAGCTCGATGATGTCTTCGTTCACGAGCACGCGCACGTCGGCGTCGGGACGGTCTTCGAGCGCCGTGTGGTTGTGCAGGCGCACGTTGAGCTTGTGACGGCCGACCCGCGAGAGGTCGTAGCGCTTGGGGTCGAAGAAGAGGCCGCGCAGCATCGCCGTGGCGCCGTCCAGCGTCGGCGGCTCGCCCGGGCGCTGCTTGCGGAACAGCTCGACCAGCGCCTCTTCCTGCGACTTGGTGGTGTCGCGGTCGACGGTGTTCTTCATGTAGATCGAACCGTCGAAGAGGTCGATGAGCTCCTCATCACTGCCGTAGCCCATGGCGCGCAGCAGCACGGTGACCGGGAACTTGCGCTTGCGGTCGATGCGCACGTTCACGGTGCCCTTCTTGTCGATCTCGAGCTCGAGCCACGAGCCGCGCTGGGGCATGAGGTTGGCGACGAGCACCTGCTTCTCGCGCTCGGCCTGCTTGGGCTCCATGATGTAGGCGCCCGGGGAGCGGACCAGCTGCGTGACGACCACGCGCTCGGTGCCGTGGATGATGAAGGTGCCGCGTTCGGTCATCATGGGGAAGTCGCCCATGAAGACCGACTGCTCACGGATCTCGCCGGTCTCCTCGTTGATGAAGGAGACCTTCATGGTGAGCGGCGCGGAGAAGGTCATGTCCTTGTTGCGACACTCGCCGATGGGCTTGGTGGGCTCGCCGAACTGGTGCTCGCCGAACTGGACGAGGAGCTTCTCGGAGTAGTCCTTGATGGGGTTGATGTCGGCGATGGTCTCGCTGAGACCGTCGCTGAGGAACCAGTCCCACGACTTCTTCTGGATGTCGATGAGATTGGGAAGCGGCAGGGGCTGGTCGAGCTTGGCGAACGACGTGCGGACGCGAGGCGCCTTGGGCTCGTTCAAGCGAGTCTCCTCTGACTAGCGTCTTGCAGGGAAAAAAGAGCACACCATACCGAGGACGAGTGGTATGGCCGCAGATAATGCACGGCCGAAAACTATACCAGAAGCCGCGCATCATTTGCAAGAGGAAGTTGTCGTCCTCATCAAGGGCCGCCTTCCCCGGAGCGGGTCGGAGGAAACACGAGGGGCCGGGACGCCGTACAGGCGGCCCCGGCCCCTTCACACAGCTCAGGCGAGCTGAGAGGCGGTACTATCGACCGGCGGAGCCGAGTCGACTGGCGGTGCGCCGAAGGGACACCGACTACTTGATCTCGACGGTGGCGCCGGCCTCTTCGAGCTGCTTCTTGGCGTCCTCGGCCTCGTCCTTGTTGACGCCTTCCTTGATCGGCTTCGGGGCACCCTCGACGACGTCCTTGGCCTCTTTGAGGCCCAGGCCGGTCAGCGCGCGCACGACCTTGATGACCTGGATCTTCTGGTCGCCGAAGGACGCGAGGATCACGTCGAACTGGGTCTTCTCC
This sequence comes from uncultured Thermoleophilia bacterium, assembly GCA_903921965.1. Next base: position 3,620 of record CAIXSE010000023.1, read on the forward strand.
TCCTCGGGCTCCGCGGCGGCGGCGCCGGCGGCGGGGGCGGCGGCTACGGCCATCGGGGCGGCGGCGCTGACGCCGAACTCCTCCTCGAGAGCCTTCACCATCTCGCTGAGCTCGAGCACGGTCATGCCCTTGATGGCCTCGATCAGCTGGTCCTTGGTAAGTTCTGCCATTTTCACTTCACCTCATGTGGGGCTTGGAAAGCTTGCTGGACAGGGTGGTGCGGCTGCGGCTCACGCCTCGCCGGCGGCGGCGCGCTGCTGCGCCACCTGGTCGAGAGCACGGACGAAGCCGCTGATCGTGCCCTGGAGGACGGTCACGAGGCCCGTCATCGGTGCGGCCATGGTGCCGACCAGTTGCGCGACGAGGACGTCGCGCGGCGGCAGGCTGGCGATGGCCTTGACGCCGGAGGCGTCGATG
>CAIXSE010000024.1 GCA_903921965.1 uncultured Thermoleophilia bacterium
CACCACCTGGTCCATGCCCATGAGCTGCTGGTGGCTCGAGGCGGCGATCTGCACGGCCGCGTCTGTGGCCTCGGCCACGCTCGAGGTGAGCACGTCGATGGCGTCGCCCGCCTGCCGCGTCCGGCGCCGGGGCGGCGGCCTCGCATCGCTCCGCGGCCAGCCGGAGGTCGTCGATGACGGCCGAGACGCCGCCGGACACGGCCGCGCCGGCGCCGGCGCTCACCAGCTCCGCGGCGGCGTCCACGGCGCGGTGGGCCGCGTCGAAACGGTCGCGCGAGAGCGCGAGCCGGCCGCCCTTGACGCCGGCGAACAGGTCCTCGAGCGCCTGGCAGACGGCCTCGACGTCGGTCAGGCCCACGGCCCGCGCCGCACCCTTGAGGCTGTGCGCCTCGCGGAACACGTTCTCGACCAGACCGGCGCGCTCGTCTTCCGGAGGCTCCTTCTCGAGCGCGATCAGCCCGGCGGTCATGCCGCGCACGTGCTCGTCCGCCTCCACGCGGAACGTGGCCAGCAGCCGCTCGAGGAAGTCAGCGTCCATGCCGTCCCGACCTCATGCCTCCCGCCGCCCGCACTCAGACCTTGTAGAACTCGGCGATCTCCTGCAGACGCCGGCTCACGCCCTGCAGGTCCATCACCGTCCGCTCGGTCTGCTGCGCGCCGGCCGACATCTGCACGGCCGCCTCGCGGATGTTCTCCATCGCGCTCACCACCTGGTCCATGCCCATGAGCTGCTGGTGGCTCGAGGCGGCGATCTGCACGGCCGCGTCTGTGGCCTCGGCCACGCTCGAGGTGAGCACGTCGATGGCGTCGCCCGCCTGCCGCGACAGTGCGACGCCCTCCTCGACCGCCTTGCTGCCCTGCTCGGTCACCATGACGGCGGAGCTGATGGCCTTCTGCACGTCGAAGAGGATCGTGCGGATCTCCGCCGTGGCCTGCTTCGACTGCGAGGCCAGGCTGCGGATCTCCTGCGCGACGACGCCGAAGCCCCTGCCCTGCTCGCCGGCCTTCGCGGCCTCGATGGCGGCGTTGACGGCGAGCAGGTTCGACTGCTCGGCCAGGTCGCTGACGGTCCCGATGATGGCGCCGATGGCCTGGCTCTGCTCGCTCAGGCGCACCACCATGTCGGAGATCGCCTGGACCTGCTCCCTGATGCGCTCCATCCCGCGGATGGTGTCCTCGATGGATTGCTGGCCCTCCTGCGAGATCTGCAGGCTCCGCTGGCCGAGCTCCGAGACGTGCTGCGCCTTCTGGGCGCTGACGTCGGTGGTGTGCTTGACCTCCTCGGCGGTGGTCGTCGTCTCGCTCACGGCGGTCGACGTCTGCGCGACGCTGGAAGTCAGCTGTGAGACCGACGCCATGATCTCGGTGCCCGCGGAGGCGAGCACCGAGACGCCCTCACGGATCTCCTGGCTCTGCTGCCGCAGGACTGCGACCATCGTCTCGAAGGCGTCGCCGAGCGCGTCGCTCTCCGACACGGCGACATCTTCAACGGTCAGGTCGCCGCCGGAGATCTTCTCGGCGACCCTGGTCTTCTCGCGCAGCGAGACGAGCATCTTCTCGAAGGCCCTGCCCAGCGACCCGATCTCGTCGCCGCGTCCGGCGGCGGGCACGTCGATCCCAAGGTCGCCGGCGGCGATGTGGTCGGCCGCCGTCACGATGCCGTGCATGGGCTTCGTCAGGCTCCTCGCGAAGAGCACGAAGACCAGCGCCGCCAGGGCGATCGCGACCAGAGAGATGATGATGATCACGTTGCGCGTCGCCTGCGCCGGCGCGTACAGCTCGGACTCCGGCACCGTGGCCACCACGAACCACCCCGTGATCGGCACGGAGTGGATGGAAGCCAGCTTCCGCACCCCGTCGATCGTGTACGACACGATCCCGTCGCGCCTCTCGCGGATGGCCTGCGCCACGGACTCCATGCCCTGGATCCCGGTGACGTTGACGGTGAGGACGTTCTCGGCCTGCGGGTGCTGCAGGTAGAGCCCCGAGCCGTCGACCACGTAGACGTAGCCCGTGTCGTGGATCTTGATCTCACCGGCGGAGTCGAGCATCGGGGCACGGTCCTGGCCAAGCGAGACGACGCCGATCACCCGCTCGTGGGCCGCGTCGTAGATGGGCGCGGCGGCGACGATCACCTTGTCGCCCGTCGCCTTGGAGACGATGACGTCGCCCACGTTGGCCGTGCCCTGGATCGCGGCCTGGAAGTACGGCCGCGCGGAGAGGTCCTGGCCCACGATCGCCTGCGACGTCGAGGCGATGGCCGTGCCGTCGGGCGCGATCATGACCAGGGCGTCGGTGCGACTGTCGCCCGCCATCACGCGTTCGAGCTCCCGCGTCGCCACGGCCAGGGCGGGCGCTGCGCCGGCCGCCCCTTTCGCGTCCGCCTGCTCGGCGGCCATCATGACGGACGTGCTCGAGGCGATCGTGGCGGCCGTGACGATCTGTTCCTTCATCGTGCTCTGCACCCCGATGGCCACGCCCTGCGCGGTGTGTGTGAGGTCGGAGCGCGCGAGGTCGGTGATGCTGCCGTTCGCCTGCCACACCGCGACGACGCCAACGACGACGAGCGGCACGATGAGGACGAGCAACCCCGCGATGAGGATCTTGCTGCCCAGCCGAAGGTGTCTCACGGTTCCTCCCTGCTCGCCGCGGAGCCGGGGCTCGCGGCCGGTGACGGACTGGATGGACTGAGGACGGTGGGGCTCACGGCCCCACCTCTTCGTCGACGACGAGGCGGGGGTCGGCGAGCAGGGCCTGCACATCGAGCAGGATCATGCCGTCCGCCACCGCCTTCACGTGGTCGGCGGGCAACCCCGCCGCCGTCTGGACCGCCCCGTCGACGACGCGGACGGGGAGGTCGTGGATACCTGTGACCTCGTCGGCCAGGACGCCGACCTCGACCTCGCCGTCGCGCACGATGACGAGCCTGTCGAGGTCGGTGATGCCGGCATCGGGCAGTCCGTAGAACGCCTTGAGGTCGACGGCGCAGAGGATCTGACCGCGCACGTTGACCAGGCCACGCACGAACGCGGGCGTGCACGGCACCGGCGTGAGGTCGGTCAGCGCGCCCACCTCGCCCACGAACGCCGTCTCGATCGCGTAGGTCTCGCCGGCGAGCCGGAACGAGAGCGCCTCGATGCTCGCGTCGTCGGCGGCGGACTCTTCCGGCCGCGCGAGCTCTCTGGCGCGGGCCTGCAGCACGGCGAGTTCCTGGTCGGGTGTCATGGCCCCCAGCCCCTGCTCAGGCGTCATCGCGGCGGGGTCGTCCATCAGACGCTCACAGACCTTCCTGGACCTCGACGGCGTCCAGGACGAGCGCCAGCGTGGCGGCCGTCATGCCGTCGGATTCGGGAAGGACGTCGTCGGCACCGCAGCGGCTCAGCGACGCCCTGACGTTGGCCACGTGCCGGCGGGCTTCGTCCTTGCGGCCCGCCGCCAGGGCGAGGTTCGCGAGGGCGAAGTGCGCGAGCACGAACTCGTGGTCCAGGAACAGGGCTCTCCTGAGCGACTCGCGGGCCTCGTCCGGCTGTCGCTGCTCCTGCAGCACCGTGGCCAGCAGGTAGTGGAGCCCCGCGTCGGTCTTGTCGGCAGCCAGGGCCTCGCGGCACCAGGCGGCCGCCTCCTCGAGCCGGCCCTGGTCGGCGAGCACGCGCGCCAGCAGGCCCGCCTGCGCGTGGCCGCCGCCGCCCGCGGCGAGGACGCCGCGGAGCTGCTCTTCCGCCTCCGCGTAGCGGCCGGCGCGGTACAGCTCCGTCGCCGTCGGCGCCTGCGCCGCCGCCGTGGCGGCGGC
>CAIXSE010000025.1 GCA_903921965.1 uncultured Thermoleophilia bacterium
GGCGCGCGAGACGTGGATACTGGCGCGACTGGGTCTCGAGCCCGACCTGATCCTCACGAGTCCGCAGGAGTGTGCGCAGCAGACGGCGGGCATCGTGGCCTCCGGGCTCGGTCTCGAAGACCGCGTCAGGACCGAGCCCGGTCTGGGGCCGGCGTTCGGCATGAAGAAGCTCCGGCGGCTCCTGCGGACCCACGCGCACGCCGGCAGCATCATGCTCGTCGATCGCGACCCCCAGCTCAGCGCGGTCATCCGCAAGCTCACCGGCGGCCACATGGTGCTCAGCAAGGGCGGCCTGGCTCACGTCCACCTGGCCGCACGCAAGTCGGCGAGCGCCGAGCTCGTCTGCCTGCTGCAGGCCGGCAAGCTTGCCGCCCTCGTGAGGAACAGCGCGGCAGCCTCCGACACAGCTGCATCCGGCGAAGCCGGGGTCGAGCACGACCCGGCGGGCTGAGACTCTCGCCCTCATCCCGGGCCGCTCGAGAAGGCTAGCGGCGGGCCACTCGTCCGTCAGGGGCCGCGCTCCTGCCAGCCGAGCAGCGCGGCCGGCGTGTCCGGCACCTGGTGCCGGCGGATCTCGCCCTCGACCATGTACAGCACGTCCTCCGCGATGTTCGTGGCGTGGTCGGCAAGGCGCTCCAGGTACCGTGCCACGCTGAACAGCAGGACGATCTGGTCGAGGTGCTCGATGTCCTGCCTGATGCGGCCCTTCAGCTCCTCGATCAGCTCGTGGTACAGATGATTGACCTCGGCGTCGGCGCCGAGCACGCAGCGCGCGGCCTCGGCGTCCTGCTGGACCAGCGCGTCGAGCGACTTCTCGAGGATCGCCCCGGTGCGGTCGGCCATGACGGGGAGCCCGGCCGGCGGGGCGAGCGGCTCGGCCGTGGCGGAGAGCTCGAGCGCGCGCTCGGCGATGTTGGAGGCGAGGTCGCCGATGCGCTCCAGCTCGCTGTTGATCTTGATCACCGCCACCAGGAAGCGGAGGTCGCTCGCCACGGGCTGGTAGAGCGCGAGGATCTTGAGGCACTCCTCCTCGACCTCGACCTCCCGCTCGTCGATGGTGAAGTCGCCGACCACGACGCGCTGGGCCTTCTGCGCGTCGTGCTCCTCGATGGCCTGGAGGGCGACGCGCAGGCTCTCCTCGACCACCGCGCCGAGTCCGAGGATCTGGCGCTTGAGCCCTTCGAGCTCGCGGTGCAGGTGGGTGACGGGGCTCACCGGCTCACCCGAACCGGCCCGTGATGTACTCCTCGGTCTTCCTCTCCTTCGGGTTCGAGAAGATCTGCGCCGTGGGGCCGAACTCCACGATGCGGCCCTGGAAGAAGAAGGCGGTGAAGTCACTCACGCGTGCCGCCTGCTGCATGTTGTGCGTGACGAGGACGATGGTGTAGCGGTCCTTGAGCTCGAGGATGAGCTCCTCGATCTTGGCGGTCGCCACGGGATCGATGGCCGAGGCGGGTTCGTCCATGAGCACGACGTCGGGCTCCGCGGCGATCGCCCGGGCGATGCAGAGACGCTGCTGCTGGCCGCCCGAGAGCGCGTTGCCGGGCTCGTTCAGCTTGTGCTTCACCTCGTCCCAGATGGCCGAGCGCTTCAGCGCGTCCTCGACCCTCATCGACAGCTCGGACCGGTTGAGCCTGTAGTGCTGGCGCAGCCCGTAGGCGACGTTGTCGAACACGGTCATGGGGAACGGGCTGGGCTTCTGGAAGATCATGCCGATGCGGCGGCGCAGGTCGAGCAGGTCGACGCCCGAGCCGAGGATGTTCACGCCGTCCATGAGGATCTCGCCCGACGCCCGCTGGTCGCGGTACAGGTTGAAGATGCGGTTGTACGTGCGGATGTGCGTGGACTTGCCGCAGCCGGACGGTCCGATGACCGCCGTGACCCGGTTCTTCTTGATGTCGATGTCGTTGCCGAAGAGCGCCTGTTCCTTTCCGTAGAAGAAGTCCAGGCCGCGCACGGCCAGCTCGGTGGGCAGCGAGGCGAAGTCCTCGCTCACCTCGCGTCGCGACTCCGCCACCTCGAGCCTCGGCGGCACGACGGTGGGCGCGCTCTGCATCTGTGTCATCTCGGTCATGTCGTCGTCCCCTACCAATCCTTGCCTCGCTGGAACAGGAGCCTCACCAGGATGTTCATGCCGAGGACGAGCACGATGATGAGCAGCGCGCCGCCCCAGGCCAGGGTCTGCCAGTGCGGATACGGCGATCCCGAGAAGTCGTAAACGGTCTTGGTGAGGTTGGCGACCGGGCCGCCGAAGTAGCCGCCCGGTCCGAAGAGGCCCGTCAGCCAGTACGGGCTGCTGAGCGCGGTGAAGAGCAGCGGCGCCGTCTCGCCGGCCACACGGACGACGGCGAGGGTGGCCCCGGTCAGCAGGCCGCCGCGCGCCGCGCGACAGATCACGCCGAGCGTGACCTTCCAGCGCGGCGCGCCCATGGCGAGGCCCGACTCCCGGAGCTCGTTGGGCACCAGGTTCAGGATGTCCTCGGTGGTGCGCGCCATCACGGGCAGCATGATGAACGCCAGGGCCACCGAGCCCGCGAAGCCGGAGTAGTGCTGCTCCGGCTTCACAAGGATCGCGAAGGCGAACACGCCCACGATGATGGACGGCACGCCCATGACCACGTTGGCGATGGAGCGGATCGCCGTGGCGACACGCCCGTTGCGGCCGAACTCGGCCAGGTACACGCCGCCGAGGAAGCCGACGGGGATCGCCATCAGCGCCGCGACGCCGGTGATGATGAGCGTGCCGACGATGGCGTTGGCGAACCCGCCGGCGTTGGAGGTCACGTCCATCGGCGTCGACTGCGTGAAGAACGCGATGTTCCACGCCGCGGCGCCCTCCCTGACCACCACGAAGATGACGAACGCCATGACGGCGATCCCGATCCAGGCGCCGATCCACGAGAGGACCTTCACGGTGAGGTCCACCGCCTTGCGGCCGGCCAGGGAGCGGCGGCGCAGCGGCAGGCCCGCACGCACCTCGGCCGGCGTGCGGCCGGTGTCGGCGACAGAGCTCATGCCCGGCCTCCGGTGGTCCTGCGCACGCGCTTCAACCAAAGCTGGGCCAGCACCTGGAAGAGCACGGTGATCACGAACAGGATGAGGCCCAGCTCGATGAGCGCGCTCACCTGCACCTTGTCGGTGGCCTCGCTGAACTGCTGGGCGATGAGCGACGCGATGGACGTGCCCGGGTCGAAGATGGACCGCGGCATGTCGGTGTAGAGGCTGCCGATGAGGTAGGCCACGGCCATCGTCTCGCCGAGAGCGCGGCCGAAGCCGATGAAGATGGCGCCGACGATGCCGCTGTTGGCGTAGCGCAGGCTGATCTTGCGCATGACCTCCCAGGTCGTCGACCCCATGCCGTAGCCGGCCTCTTTGGTCACGCGCGGGACCATCATGAGGACGTCGCGCGAGACCGCCGTGATGAACGGCAGCACCATGAAGGCGAGCACGACGCCGGCGGTGAAGACCGAGAGGCCGCCGCCCTGGAACTGGGGACCGGGCTCGATGCCGGGGATCTTGCCGAGCGGCGTGCTCAGCACCCACGGCGTGAACCTGTCCTGCATGAACGGCACGATGACGAACAGGCCGACCATGCCGAACACGATGCTGGGGATCGCGGCGAGCATCTCGATCGCGGTGCCCACGACGCGCGCCACGGCCGGGTGCACGAGCTCCACGAGGAGTAGCGCGATGACCATGGCGAGAGGCACGGCGATCACCATCGCGACGATTGTGCTGAGCGCCGTGCCGGCCAACGCGGCCAGCGCCCCGTACTCGCCGGTCGACGGCGACCACGCGACGTGGGTCAGCATCCCGAAGCCGAGCGCGCGGATGGCGGGCCACGAATCGTAGACGAGGATGACGGCGAGCCCGAACATCATCACGGCCACGGTGACGCCACAGATCGTGGCGAGCGTGCGGAAGATGGGGTCGCCGATCCGGAGCCGCCGGCCGCGCGGCGCCGACTCGGCGCCGCGCGGCCCGGAGGCTCCGGACGTCAGTTCTGCTTCGACTGTGCTCACGGTTCCTGCCTCCCGGGAGTCAGCTCAGTGGATGGAAGGACGGTGCTGCGTCACGGCCACACCGGCGAGCCGCCGGACGTGATGGTCGGCCACACCTGGTCCTGGACGAGCGAGTAGACGGCCTCGGGGATCGGCACGTAGTCGAGCTGCGTGGCCGCAGAGGCACCGGAGGCGTAGCCCCACTTGAGGAACTCGAGCGCGGCCTTCGCGCGGGACGCGTCGGCCTGGTCCTTCTGCATGAGGATGAACGAGGCGCCGGTGATGGGCCACGAATCGGCGCCGGCCTGGTTCACCAGCACCATGTACATGCTCGGCAGGCTGGCCTGCCAGTCGGCGCTGGCGGCGGCGGCGCTGAAGCTGTCGATGCTCGGCTTGACCCAGGCGCCGTCCTTGTTCTGGAGCTGCGTCGTGGTCATGCCGGTCTGCTTGGCGTAGGCGTACTCGACGTAGCCGATGGAGCCGCTGATCTGCTGCACGGTGGTGGCCACGCCCTCGTTGCCCTTGCCGCCCGCACCGACCGGCCACGGGACCTCCTTGTCGGCGCCGGCCGTCCAGATGGTGCCGGCCGCGTCGGTGAGGTAGTGCGTGAAGATCCAGGTGCTGCCCGAGCCGTCGGAACGGTGCACGACGTTGATCTTCGTCGCCGGCAGCTTCACGCCGGGGTTGAGGTCCTGGATGGACTGGTCGTTCCACTGCGTCGTCGTGCCCATGAAGATGCTCGCGAGCACGTCGGGGGTGAGCTTGAGCTGGCCGTCGGCCACGCCGTCGAGGTTCACGACGACGACGATGCCGCCCACGACCATCGGGAACTGCACGAGGCCGTTGGCGCTGAGGTCGGCCTCCTCGAGCGGCGCGTCGGAGGCGCCGAAGTCCACGGTCTTGGCCTCGACGGCCGCGATGCCGCCGCCGGAGCCGATCGACTGGTAGTTCAGCTTCACGTCGGCGACGTTCGCGTAGTCCGAGCCCCACTTCATGTAGAGCGGAGCGGGGAAGCTGGCGCCGGCGCCCAGGATGACGCCGGCCTGCATCGGCTGCGGCGTGAAGCCCTCGATGGCGGCGGCCGACGACGAGCTGCCCGGGACGGCCGTGCCGCCGCTGCTGCTGCCGCCGCAGGCGGCCAGGCCGGCGGCGGTCAGGACGACGACGAGCGCGCCGGCCGTGAGCAGCGCGAGCCGTCGCGTGCGTCTGCTGATCTTCATGCGTGTACCTCCGAAGTACGTCTCGTGACGACTGCCATTCCCCTGGCAGAGGCGGCGCACGAGCGCCACCGGAAGGGCACGCTACCGCCGGTGTGTGAGCGGACGGTTAGCGTGTGGTCAGCGTGGCGCGAGGTGCCGAAAACGTCACGCCGGGGCGACCCCCCGGACGCCGCGACACGAGCGTCAGGCGCGCGGGAGGTGGATGCGGAAGGTGCTGCCTCGGCCCACGATGCTGTCGACCGACACGGTCCCCCCGTGGGCCTGGGCGATGTGCTTCACGATGGCCAGGCCCAGGCCGGTCCCCCCCAGATCACGACTGCGCCCCCTGTCCACGCGGTAGAACCGCTCGAACAGCCGCGGCAGGTGCTCGCGGGGCACGCCCGGCCCGTGGTCCACCACGAAGATGACGACCTCTTCGGGTCGCTCGGTGAGGCCGACCTCGACGGCGCTGCCCTCGGGGCTGTACTTGACGGCGTTGTCGATGAGATTGACCACGGCCTGCTCGAGGAGCTGCACGTTGACCGAGGAGAGCAGGCAGGCGGCGCAGGCCACGTCGATCTGGATGTGTTTGGCCTGCGCCTTCGGCTCGCAGACCTCGACGGCGACGCGGACCACCTCGCAGATGTCGGCGTCCTCGAGCGTCAGCCGCGACTCGCCCTCCCGCTGCTCGAGCGTGGAGAGGGAAAGCAGGTCCTGGATGATCGAGTTCAACCGGTCGGCCTGGCCGACGATGATGCCGACGAAGCGGCGCGCAGTCTCGGGGTCGTCGAGCGCGCCGTCCTCCAGCGTCTCGGCGAAGCCTTTGATGGAGGTGACCGGCGTCTTGAGCTCGTGCGACACGTTGGCGACGAAGTCGCGCCGCACCGCCTCGAGTCGCTTCAGCCTGGTCACATCGTTGAGCACGACCACGGCGCCGGCCGAGGCTTCACCGTCGCCGGCGCGGAGCAGCGTGCCGTTCGCCTGCAGCGAGCGCTCGTCGGCACCGACGCGCATGACGATATCGGCCTCCACGGTCCGGTGGCCCGACAGCGTCTCGGCGACCACGTGCTGGAGATCCGGGTTGCGCAGGACTTCCTGTACGAGGTGGCCCTCGGCCTCGTGCGGCGTGACGCCGGCCAGGGCCGCCGCCGCGTCGTTGAGGGCAATGATGCGTTCGTCTGAGTCGACGGCCAGCACGCCCTCGACCATGCTGGCCAGCACGGCCTCCCGCTCGTTGCGCTCACGGGTGAGCGTGCCGATCTTCTCGTCGAGCTCCTCGGCCATCGTGTTCAGGCTCTCGGCGACGGCGGCGAACTCGAGCGTACGCGGCACGTACATCTTGTACGTGAAGTCGCCGCCGGCGAGCCGCTCGGCGCCCTCCTTGATCTCGCGCATCTGCCCGCTGATGCGGCGCGAGACGTACAGCCCGATGAGTGCCGCCAGCACAGCCACGATCGCTGCGGCGAGCGCGATGCGCCAGTACAGGTCGGAAAGCGCTTGGTTCACAAGCGTCAGCGGGATCGCCGCCCGCACGACCGCCGTCACCCGCCCGTCCTGTGCCAGGGGGACGGCGACGTACATCATCTCCTCGTTGAGCGTGGCGCTGTGCCGGATGGAGACGCCGACACCTCCGCCGGCGGCTTTCCTGACCTCCGGCCGGTCGCTGTGGTCGCCCATGGCCGCCGGGTCCGAATCCGAGTCGGCGAGCACCGTGCCGGTGGGCTGGCCGGTGGAGCCGGACGAGATGAGCGTGAGGCGCGTCCCCGAGGCGGCGCCGAGGCGCTGGAAGAGCGCCTCGAGCTCTCCCGCGGCGAGGCCTCCGAGGTCGGGCGCGACCTGTTCGCGCACGAGCTGCGCGCGTGCCTGCAGCTCTGCCTCCGTGTGCGCGATGTAGAAGCTCCGCGCCGACCTGACGGCGAAGAGGCCGATTGCCACGGCGCAGAGCGCGACGACGAGGAGATAGGTGGCGAACAGGCGCCAGAACAGGCGCGGCCGGCGGGAGCTCACTGGTCCTGCAGCCGGTACCCCACGCCGCGCACCGTCTCGATGTACGTGCCGGCCTCGCCGAGCTTGCGGCGCAGCGACACCATGTGCACATCGACGGAACGGTCTGTGACGAAGCGTTCGTTCACGAACACGTCATCCCCCTGGGCGGCGTCCACGATCTGCTGTCTAGTGAACACCCAACCCGGGCGCCTGGCCAGAAAGACCACGATCCGGAACTCGCTGGCTGTGAGGTCGACGGGCTCTCCCTTGACGGTCACCTGGTGCCGGCCGGGATGGATCGCAAGGTGCTTGATGCGGACGACGGAGCCACCGTCTTCGCCGGCATCCCCGCGGCGCAGCACGGCGCGGATACGCGCCGTGAGGACCCGCGGGCTGAACGGCTTGGTGACGTAGTCGGCGGCGCCCAGCTCGAGGCCGGTGACCACGTCGGCCTCGTCGCCCTTGGCCGTGAGCATGACGATGGGGATGCCGCTGGTCTTGGGGTCGGCTTTGAGGCGGCGGCAGACCTCGAGGCCGTCCACGCCGGGCAGCATGAGGTCGAGTACGAGCAGGTCCGGACGGCGGGAGCGCACCGCGGTGAGCGCCTCCTCGCCGGTCGTGACGGCCGCCACCGTGTAGCCGTCCTTCTCCAGGTTGTAGGTGACGAGCTCGAGGATGTCCCGCTCGTCGTCGACGACGAGCACCGTCTCCCTGGCCACCGCAGCGTCCTCTCGCCGGATCACAGGCCCGCGCGGAGTCTAGACCACGCGGGTTAGGACTCCGTTAGCATACGGGTGACGCGACGGCAGGAGGAGTCATGGCGCTGCAACGCAAGGACGTGGTGGTGGTGGGCGGCGGGCCCGTAGGCGCCTGCGCCACCCAGGCTCTGGCGGCGGGGGGTGCCTCGGTGGCGCTGCTGGAGCGCGAGAGCGAGATCGCACCGGCCGCCTGCGGCGCCTACGCCAACTGCGGCCTCGTGAACCCGAGTCACTGCGTGCCTCTGGCCTCACCGGGCGCACTGGGCAACGGCATCAAGTGGCTCGTCGACGCCGACAGCCCGTTCTACATCGCCCCCCGGCCGAGCCCGTCCCTCGTCCGCTGGCTGTGGATGTTCCGCGCGGCGTCGACGCCGGAGCGGGTCGACGCGGCCATGCCGGTGATGCGCGGCCTGCACGTCGCCAGCTCGGAGCTGCACCACGAGCTGGCCCAGGACGGCGGCGAGACCTGGCTCTACCACCGCAACGGCATCGTCCAGGTGTACGAGGAGGCGTCGTACCTCGAGGAGGCGCTCGAGGAGCTGGAGCTGCTGAAGAAGGTGGGCGTACGCGCCGACCCGATCCCGGCCGACGAAGCCTACCGGCTCTACCCGGGCATGGAGCGGCGGCTCACCGGCGCCATCTCGTTCCCCGAGGACGCGCACCTCGACCCGGCGCTGTTCACGCGCGCCATGGCGGCGCGCGCCGAGCGCGACGGGGCCGAGGTGCGCACGGCGACCGAGGTCATCGCGCTCGAGCCCGACCCGGCCGGCGTGCGGCTCGTCACCACCGCCGGCGACGTGCTCGCCGACCAGGTCGTGCTGGCAAACGGCGCCTGGCTGCCGTTCCTGACGGCGGGCCTCGGCCTGCCGCTGCCGATCGAGCCCGCCAAGGGCTACAGCGTGGACGTGGAGCGGCCGGCGGACTTCCCCGAGGTCGCCCTGTACCTCGGCGACGCGTGGACGGTGCTCACCCCGCTGGGCGACCGCCTGCGTCTGGGCAGCTCGCTCGAGCTGGCCGGCTGGGACATGCGCATCCGCAGGAACCGCGTGCGGCGCCTGCGGGTGGCGGGCGAACGGGTGATGGGCGTCCCCGCGGACGGCCCGGTGCGGCAGATCTGGCGCGGGCCGCGGCCGGTGACGCCCGACGGCCTGCCCGTCGTCGGGCGCGTGCCGCGGCGGGAGCGCGTGATCGTCGCCGGCGGCCACTGCATGCTCGGCCTCTCGCTGGGGCCGGTGACCGGCCGGCTCGTGGCCGAGCTCGCCGGCGGCCGCCGGCCCTCCCTCGACCTGGCGCCGCTCTCGCCGACGCGGTTCGGCTGAGCGGGAGCGCCGGGAAGGGCGAAGGGCCGGGCGCCGCCCGCAGACGCCGGAGCGCGCCGTCAGGCCAGGATGGCCTCGAACGCGGCGCGCCAGTCGCCGAAGTCGGCGAACACGTAGTCGGGCCGGTGCGCCGCCAGCTCTTCCGCCTCGTGGCGGCCGGTGGCGACGGCGATGGCCTTCACGCCGAGTGAGGCGCCACACTCGACGTCGGCCGGCGTGTCGCCGATCACGGCGACCTGCTTGCCGGCGAAGCGGCGCCCGGTCAGCTGCTCGGCCCGCGCCACGGCGATCGCCGGGAGGTCGGGCCTGAAGCCCGAGTCGGAGCCGAAGGCGGCGACCTCGAACAGCGGCCACAGGCCCGTCGGCTCGAGCTTGAGCCGGGCCCCGGCCGCCACGTTGCCGGTGAGCAGGCCGAGGGTGACGCGTTCGTCGGCCGCGAGCGCCCGCACGAGCTGGTCGATGCCCGGCAGGACCTCGATCCGCCCGCGTGCTACCTCGCCTCGCAACAGCTCGACGTAGCGGTCGATGCACTCCTGCACGCGGGCGTCGATCACGTCGTCCGGGGTGCCCAGCTGCTCCGCGAGGTCGTGCACCACCTGCGGCTGCGTCTCGCCCTCGTAACGGCCGACGACCGCTTCGGGGTCGGCCGCGCCCCACAGCCCGGCGAGGTCGCTGATGATGCCGGGGTCGGTGCGTCCGTGGAAGCTGTAGTCGCCGAGCTCGCCGTCGACGCCGTACACGTCGCGGATCGCCTGCATGATGGCGCGCCCGCCGGCGCCGTGCGCGTCAATCAGGGTGCAGTCGATGTCGAAGAGGGCGAGGCGCTCCATGCCGGGCGCAGTATACCCGCCGGCCGCCGGGCCCGCTGTGGCGGCCGGTCCCTGCCCCTCGTCACCCGGCCCGGCCGGCGGCGGTGGCCCGTCTTGCCCGCTCCGCCGCCGCAGGCACACTCGCACTCGCGATTCCAGTTGCCCATACCTCCAAGCGTACGGGCAGCTGAAAGCGCGCTCGTGACGGTGCCGGCGCCGGCCGATCGGCACCCGGCCGGTCCGGCGCCGTCCGGGCCGCCTCGGCCAGCCAGGCTCACCCCCCGCCGCTCGGTGCGCTCCCCCCGTGGCACGGACAGCTCGCCGGCTGACCGAAGCCGCTGAGGTGGCAGGCGTTGCACTGCAGCGGCGTCTCTCCCCGCGGCACGTGCTCGCCCTCCAGCGGGTGCGAGAACTTCGACGGGGTCCAGTTCTGGATGGTGTGGCAGTCGACGCACGTCTTGAGACCGTTGTGCTCGTCGCCGTGACAGTCGATGCAGCCGTCGGGCTTCACCGACGTGCCCTGCGTGTGGCACGTCTCGCAGGTGATCTCGGCGTGCTTGCCCGTCAGCGGCCCGCCGGGGTGGGCGCCGCCCTTGCCGCCGCTCCAGCTCATCGTGCTGTGGCAGTTGGCGCAGTTGCCGCGGTCGCCGTGCGGCGGCTTGTGGCAGTAGCCGCAGTCCTTCGTGCCGTCCTTGTGGCAGGTGAAACAGGATGGCATGGACTGGGCCGGCGGCGCCGTGACGCCCGGAGCGCCGGCGTGCGTGAGCGACGCGTGACAGGCGATGCAGAGCTGCTTCGCGTGCCCCGCGCTGCCGTGCTGGAACGCCACCGGGGCCGGGCTGCCGAGCGTGATCGTCTTCGTCACCGGCTGTGTATGGCAACCGCTGCGCTCGCACGACGAGTTCGGGACGTGCCGCGTGACCTTGATCGGCGCCTTCACCTGACCCGTCACGTGCACCCACACCTCACGCGAAGCGTACAGCTTGGTCTCGACGAAGTTCACAGGCCCGGGCGGGATGTGGCACTGCACGCAGTCCGCGTTCTTGTGCGCGGACTTCTCCCACGTGTCGCGGTACGGCCACATCTCGTGGCAGTCGGTACCGCAGAACTCGTTGCTCTCGGTGAACTTCGCGGCCACCGCAGAGCCGGCGATGAACAGCGCCACGACGATGACGGCGCTGATGACGATCGCCTTCCACCAGCGCGACCACCAGGACCGGCGAGGCTTCGCTCCCATGGCAGACCCCCTGTGCTCCCCACGGCCGCCCGCCCCCTCAGACCGGCGACCCGGACTCTCCGCCGACTGTACTCCCCCGTGCGGGGGATGACGGGACGTGGCGGCCGGCCGCCCGGGACGGGCGGCGGCCGCGTGCCCGCGGCGGCCCGCAGCCGGTCCGGCCGGCGGCGGCGCCCGCGCGTCTCAGCCGCCGCGCCCCTTCAGCAGTAACAGGGGGATGTCGGTGTTGTGGCGGAGGTGGTCGGCCACGCTGCCCAGCACGATGCGCTTCGCCCAGCCGTGCCCGTGCGTGGCCATGGCGATGAGGTCGGGCTTGAGCTCCTGGGCCTGCGCCAGGATGACCTCCGCGGGCTCGCCGTGCGCGATCAGCGGGCGCACGGTGACGCCGCGGCTGCGCAGCAGCTCCGCGGCGCGCTCCAGGTCGGCCTCGGCGTCTTCGAGCTCGCAGGTGCGTTCGTCGCGCGTGTGGTAGTGGGCTACGCGCAGGAGGACGACCTCCGCTCCCGTCGCCGGCGCCAGCCGGGCGATGTGCTCCAGCACCGGGTCGTCGGTCTCGGTGCCCTCGACCGGCACGAGGATCCGTCCGTACACGGCCATACCCTCAGCCTCCCCAGAACGTGGTGTACACCAGGAACGCGTTGAGCCCGACGATCAGCGCCGCCACGAGCACGCCGGTCACGGTGGTCAGGGTACCCGTGCGCTCGCCGCCCATCACGCGTCGCGAGCGGCTGAGCCAGAGCAGGGGGATCACGGTGAACGGCAGCTGCAGGCTCAGGACCACCTGGCTGACGATCAGCGCGCTGTACGCGTCGAGCCCGACAGCGATCAGGACCATCGCCGGCAGCGTGAGCACGACGAGCCCGACCTTGTACGTGCGCGAGCGCGGGTCCTCGGGCCGGCCGAGGAAGCCGGTGACGATGTTGGCCTCGGCCAGCGACGCCGTGACCGACGACGAGAGCCCGGCGGCGAGCAGGGCGATGCCGAAGATCAGCCGCGCCGCGGACCCCACCAGGGGCTCGAGGGTGTCCGCGGCCTGGGTGATGCTGGTCACGGTCACCCCGGCCTCGTAGAACACCGCCGCCGCCACGATGATCATCGCCGAGTTCACGAGCCAGCCCATGCCCATGGACAAGGTCGTGTCGGCCAGCTCGAAGTGCATGAGCCGGGAGCGGCGCGCCGGCTCCACGTTCCAGTCGCGCGACTGGATGACGTTCGAGTGCAGGTAGATGTTGTGCGGCATGACGATGGCGCCGAGCATGCCGAGCGCGATCAGGATACTGGCGCCGCTCACCTCCGGGATCACCCAGTGCGGCGCCGCCTGCAGCATGTCGGGCTTCACGATGAAGAGCTCGATGATGTAGCACCCGGCGATGACGGCGAGGAAGATCAGGATGAGGCGCTCCAGCCGGTGGTACTGCTGTCCGAGGATGGCGAGGTAGACGAGGCCGAGCGTGAGAGGGGCGCCGATCCACAGCGGCAGGCCGAAGAGCAGGTTGAAACCGAGCGCGGCGCCCAGGTACTCGGCCAGGGCGGTGGCGACGCACGCCGCGGCGATGGTGATCCCGAGGAACCAGACGAGCCAGCGCGGCAGGTGCCTGCGGAGGTTCGCCGCCAGCGAGCGGCCCGTGATGATGCCGAGCCGGGCCGCCATGTGCTGCAGGAAGATGAGCATCAGGGTGCTGAGCGAGACCACCCAGAGGAGCTGGAAGCCGAACTGCGAGCCTGCGGCGATGTTCGTGGCCCAGTTGCCCGGGTCGATGAAGCCGATGGTGACGACGAACCCGGGTCCGAGGTAGCGCAGCAGTTCGCGCGAGAAGAGGTCCTCGAAGAACGAGCCGGCGCCGTGCGCACTCGCGTCGGCGGCGATGTCGGGCGGCGGATCGGACCCGTGGTCGGCACCCGGCGCCGGGCTGGCAGCCGCCGCGGCTCGTCCGTCGCGCGGACAGGACAGCTCGTCGCAACCGTGGCCGGGCGGGACGGGCCCGCCGCCGCCCCGGCTGCTCATGTCACCCCTCGCTGCCCGTGCGCGTCCATGGTGGCTGAACTCTACCGCGCGGGGAACACTGCGCCCATGACGCGCCCGCCGTCAGCCCCGGGGCAGCCCGGCCAGTGGAAGCAGCCGCCGCTCGCGAAGATCTACGAGGCGTTCAGCGCCGTGGCGGCGGGCCGGGTCGCGGTGACGGCCCCCGGCAGGGCCGCCGTCACGTCGTCGAACGGAGCGCGCACGTACGACGTGTGGTGGGACGGCGACGCCGTCTTCGCCAACGACAACGCCTCGAAGTGGCAGGGCTACGCCGGCTACCCGATCGTCGCCGTGCTGCTCGAGCTGGGACGGCTCCGCGCCGACCCCGCGCTCATGGCACCGCTCGCCGGCGTCGACTGGCACGCGCTCAACGAGCGCTTCAAGCGGAGGTACGACGAGGCCGTGGAACTCGTGCTCGCCGAGGCCGCGCGCAACGGCGCGGACGCCGACGCCATCGCCGCCGCCGCCCGCGACGTGGCCGCCCAGCTCGCCGCGCTGCGCCCGACGCGGCTCGCGCGGCGGCCGAAGGCCGCGGGCGCCTGACGCCGGCCCTGATGCGCCGGCCGGCCACCTGCGGCCGCGTCCGGCACGCGCCGCGTAGGACGCGGCACCCGGGGGCACAACGAACCAGGCCCCGCGCCCCGGCGGAGGGGCCTGCACCTCGCTCGGTCGCACGACGAAAGGACGGCCGTCATGGCCAGGTACGTGCTCGCATACACCGGAGGCAGCATGGGCGCGAGCCCTGAGGAGCAGCAGGCGATCATGGACCGGTGGATGGGCTGGTTCGGCTCGCTGGGCCCGGATCTCGTCGACGGCGGGAGCCCGTTCGGACCGTCGGCGACCGTCACCGCCGAGGGCGCCTCGGACGGGGGAGCGTCGTCGCTCACCGGCTACACCATCATCTCGGCCGCCGACCTCGGGGCCGCCACGGAGACGGCCAAGGAGTGCCCGGTCCTCGCGGCCGGCGGCACGATCGAGGTGTACGAGACCGTCGAGATGGGGTGACGGCGCGGTGAAGATGCCCGGGCCGACGGAGGACGAGGCCGCCGCCCTGCGGGCTGCCGGCGGCGGCCCCTTCGGCCCCGAGGGGCGGCCGATGGGTGGCTACGTCACCCTGCCGCCGGCGCTCGGGGCGGCCGAGACCGGGACGTACGTCGCGGCGTCGCTGGCGTATGCCGCCTCGCTGCCGCCCATGAAGCCGAAGAAGGCCGGAGGCCGCTGACCGCCGGCGCGTCCGCCGGCACAAACGGTGTAGGCCGGACCCGTTCGCCTCACTCTAGAAGTAGAGCCCGTCGCCCACAGGCGACGGGCGGACCGGAACGTGGCGCCGGCGACCTGGAGGGGGGAGCGTTGAGCACGCGGATCCCGCACTCGCGATGCATCGGGTCGTCCCCGGCGCCCCACACACCGGCTCGCGGCCCGGTCCAGCCCCTCCGCGGACACCCGCGTTCTCGCCGGCCATCCGGGCCGCGTCTCTGACGCACCCGGCGCTCGCGGCGGCCGCGCCGGCCGGGATTCCCTCCATCCCGGCCCGCGGCCACCACGGGCGGCTTGCGGGACCGGCGCGGCGCACAGCGGCCGGCCCCACACTCTCAGGCTCCTCTCAGGTCCACCACAGGCTCGCCCAAGGCGCGCCGGTCACACTCCTCGCAGGCAGCCTGTCCCAAGGAGGACCCCATGTCCAAGAGAGCTTCAGCAGCCTGGATGTTCCTGGCCGGTGTCGCCGTGACCGCACTCGTCCTCGTGGCGCTCGTCGCCGCGGGCGTCGTCCCGACGAACACCGTGACGAAGACGGTCGTGCGCACGACGACACCCGCCGCATCCAACTCCACCGTGGCCCTGAACACCGCCCCCGTCAGCGGCGAAGGCCTCACGCCGGCACAGATCTACCAGCAGTACTCGGCCGGCGTGGTCGAGGTCTTCTCGACGTTCTCCGCGTCCCAGAGCCAGCAGCTGTCGCCGTTCGGCCAGCAGTCCGGCGGCGCCGCCCAGGCGCTCGGCTCGGGCTTCGTCGTGTCGTCCGACGGCTACATCATCACCAACGCCCACGTCGTGGAGGACAACGGCACCCGCGCGAGCTCCGTCTCCGTGATGTTCAAGAACGCCGACGGCACCGACTCGACCAAGGTCCCGGCCACCATCGTCGGTATCGACGAGACCAGCGACGTCGCCCTGCTCAAGATCGACCCGGCCAAGGCGCCGCAGCTGCTCGCCCTCACCCTGGGCGACTCGAGCGCCGTGCAGGTCGGCGAGCCCGTCGTCGCCATCGGCAACCCGCTGGGCTACGACTTCACCGTGACGTCCGGCATCGTCTCGGCCGTCAACCGCAACCTCGAGTCCCCCAACGGCTCGGTCATCCCGGACGGCATCCAGACCGACGCCGCCATCAACTCCGGCAACTCCGGCGGCCCGCTGTTCAACGCGAAGGGCGAGGTCATCGGCATCAACGAGCAGATCGCCACGCAGTCGGGCGGCAATGAAGGCCTCGGGTTCGCCGTGCCGATCAACACCGCCAAGAACGTCATCGAGCAGCTCAAGAGCAGCGGAAGGGTCA
>CAIXSE010000026.1 GCA_903921965.1 uncultured Thermoleophilia bacterium
AAGGCGCAGATCCTGCACGAGGTGGCCAACATCCTGCGGCAGGTCAAGGAGGAGGGCCGGCTCACGATCGCCGTCGTCGGCCCGGCCGTGGTGCACACGGGGGCGGCGCCGCAGCTGGCCCGCCTCATCGAGGCGGGCTACGTCGGCGCCGTGTTCGGCGGCAACGCCGTCGCCACGCACGACATCGAGTCGTGCCTGTACGGCACGTCGCTCGGCATCCACCTCGGCGAGGGCCACCCCGTCCAGGGAGGCCACGAGCACCACCTGCGCGCCATCAACACCGTGCGGCGCGCCGGCGGCATCCGCGCGGCCGTCGAGAAGGGCGTCGTGACGAGCGGCCTCATGTACACGCTCGTCAAGACCGGCACGCCCTTCGTGCTGGCCGGCAGCATCCGCGACGACGGCCCCATGCCCGAGGTGATCACCGACACCATGGAGGCCCAGCGAGCGATGCGCGCCTACGCGCAGCAGGCCGGCGCCTGCCTCATGCTCAGCACGATGCTGCACAGCATCGCCGTCGGCAACATGCTGCCGGCCTCGGTGCGCACCGTGTGCGCCGACATCAACCCCGCGGTCGTGACGAAGCTGGCCGACCGCGGCTCCTTCCAGGCCATCGGCATCGTCACCGACGTCGGGCTGTTCGTGGAGCAGCTCGCCGACGAGCTGGACCGGCCGGCGGGCTGAAGCTCCGGCGCCGGCCGCCGAGCGGCCGCACGCCCGGCCGGGCGCCCGCGTCGCCCTCAGCTCCTGCCGCTCAGCAGGTCGTCGACGTCGGCCCGGGCCTGGAGGACTGCGAGCTGCCGCGCCGGTTCCCGTTCGTCGACGTCGCCTGCTGCGGAGACGCCGACGTCGCTCTGCCGGCGCTGCGCGTTCTGCGGGCTCGGCCGGACGAAGCACCGGCACGCAGCCAAGAGCGCGAAGCGCATCCTGGCGGAGCTCCGCGCGCAGGCGGCCCACCACCCCGGAGCGCGGCTCGAGCTGGTCGACAACGTCGTGCCGGCCGTCCTTCTGGAGGACGTCCTTCCCCGGCTCGCACGTCGGCCGCCGGGGTGCGCCCCACTGGTCGCCGCCCGGCCGGAGCTGACGCACGCGCAGGTGCGATACGCGGCCTCCGCCGGAGGAGCTCGGCCCCGTCGTGACCGAGCGCTTCAGCCGGTACATCGACCGGCCCGGACGGCACGGGCCGCGTCACCTGCGTCCGGCGCCGAAGTACGCGTATCTCCATCCTTTGCCACGGGCGTCACCGGCGCGTCCGGCTGCCTCTTCGAGCGTCCCCGCGCGACCGCGCAGGATCCCGCGGGCCACATCCTGCGCCTGTACCGCCCGGTCGAGGCGTGGAGGACGCCCGCGGGCGGCGTCGACGGCCGGTCACACTGTCACCCTTCCGCCTCGCTGTCGTTTCGCTGCAAACTACATCCAACGGACAGCGCGCCGGCAGTGCGATGCCCGGTGCGGACGCCGACGCACGCTCTGAGAGCTGTCCGGATCTTGTCGGCGCGAGCCGGCACGGGCAGGCGGGCACGCCGCGCCCGCGCCCGACGTACGCGAAAGAGGGCGGGGCGCTGAGGAGTGCGCCCCGCCCTCGACAGTGACGGCCCAGGAGGTAGACCTGTGGGGCGGCCGTCACACTGTGCGGACTGCGGTCAGAGGTTCGCCGGCCGCTCTGTGAGGGTCACGTCGACGTCCTTCGTCGAGGTGCCGCTCAGGACCGTCAGGGTCACGGTGTCGCCGGGCTTGTGCTGGTTGATGATCGAAATGAGGTCGTCCATGCCGCTGACCTTCTCGCCGTCGATGGCGGTGATGATGTCGCCGCCGCCGACCAGGGTCTGGCCCTGCAGCTGCGACTGCTGCGAGCCGCCCTTGAGGCCGGCCTTCTCGGCCGGGCTGCCCTGCGTGACGGCGGCGATCAGCACGCCGTTGTCCACCTTGAGGCCGAGCGCGCCGGCCACGTCGCTCGTGATGCTCTGGCCCTGGATGCCGAGCCAGGCGTAGGTGACCTTGCCGCTGCTCTTGAGCTGCTCGATGACGTTCTTGGCGGTGTTGATAGGCACGGCGAACCCGAGGCCCTCGTTGCCGCCCGACTGCGTGGCGATCTGCTCGTTGATGCCGATGACCTCGCCGTGGGCGTTGAACAGCGGCCCGCCGGAGTTGCCGGAGTTGATGGCGGCGTCGGTCTGGATGCCGTCGGGGATGACCGAACCGTTGGGGGACTCGAGGTTGCGGTTGACGGCCGAGACGATGCCCGACGTCACGGTGAAGTCGTAGCCCAGCGGGTTGCCGATGGCGACGACGGGCTCGCCGACCTGCACGGCGCTCGAGTCGCCCAAGGTGAGGGCGAGCAGCTGCGGCGCCTTGGCCGGGTCGATCCTGAGCAGGGCGACGTCGCTGGTCTCGTCGATGCCGACGATGGTGGCCGGGACCTTCGTCGAGTCGGTGCCGTCGGCGTTCTTGAACATCACGGAGACGGAGCTGGCCCGGGTGCCGTTGTCCTCCACGACGTGGGCGTTGGTGATGATGTAGCCCTCGGACGACACGACGAAGCCCGAGCCGAGGGCCTGGGCGGCGCCGCCGGACTGCTGGCCGAACGGCGACAGCTGCTGGCTCTGGGTCGCGGAGAACGTCGAGAAGACCTCGACCACGCCGGCCGAGTACTGCTGGTAGATCTGCGCCGGCGTGAGGCCTTCGCCGCTGACGGGGGCGGTGTTCAGGGCCACGGTGGAGTTGGATGCGGCGGGTGTCGTGGTGCGCACGACCGTCTTCGTCGCGGTGTCCGTCGGGACGACGCCCGCGGCGACGAGCGCCACGAGGACGAGTGCGGTCACGGCGACGCCGGCCAGGAACATCCAGGCTGCTGAAGCTCTCTTGGACATGGGATCCTCCTTGGGACAGGCTGCCTGCGAGGAGTGTGGCCGGTGAGCCTTGGGCGAGCCTGTGGTGGACCTGAGAGGAGCCTGAGAGTGCGGGGCGGGTGGCGGAGCGTCGCGCCGGTCCCGCGGGCCGCTCGGGGTGGCCGCGGGCCGGGATGGAGGGAATCCCGGCCGGCGCGGCCGCCGCGAGCGCCGGGCGCGTCAGAGGCGCGGCCCGGACGGCCGGCGAGAGCGGACGTGTCCGCAGAGGGGGTGGACCGGGCCGCGAGCCGGTGTCCGGGGCGCCGGGGACGACCCGGTGCATCGCGAGTGCGGGATCCGCGTGCTCAACGCTCCCCCCTCCAGGTCGCCGGCGCCACGTTCCGGTCCGCCCGTCGCCTGTGGGCGGCGGGCTCTACTTCTAGAGTGAGGCGAACGGGCCCGGCCTACACCGTTTGTGCCGGCGGACGCGCCGGCGGTCAGCGGCCTCCGGCCTTCTTCGGCTTCTTGGGCGGCAGCGAGGCGGCATACGCCAGCGACGCCGCGATGTACGTCCCGGTCTCGGCCGCCCCGAGCGCCGGCGGCAGGGTGACGTAGCCACCCATCGGCCGCCCCTCGGGGCCGAAGGGGCCGCCGCCGGCAGCCCGCAGGGCGGCGGCCTCGTCCTCCGGCAGTTTGATGCCGACGTCGCTGCCGAACAGCCCCATGAACATCCGGTCGTCCACGAAGGCGCCGAGGTTGCCGAACATCGGCTTGACGGTGACGCGGGGGTCGTCGGGCACCAGCGTCGTGAAGCGGGCGCGGTCGTCCTCCGTCGGCCTGGGCATCTTCATCGCGCCGTCACCCCATCTCGACGGTCTCGTACACCTCGATCGTGCCGCCGGCCGCGAGGACCGGGCACCCCCTGGCCGTCTCCGTGGCGGCCCCGAGGTCGGCGGCCGAGATGATGGTGTAGCCGGTGAGCGACGACGCCCCCCCGTCCGAGGTGCCCTCAGCGGTGACGGTCGCCGACGGCCCGAACGGGCTCCCGCCGTCGACGAGGTCCGGACCCAGAGAGCCGAACCACCCCATCCACCTGTCCATGATCGCCTGCTGCTCCTCAGGGCTCGCGCCCATGCTGCCACCCGTGTATGCGAGCACGTACCTAGCCATGACGGCCGTCCTTTCGTCGTGCGTTCGAGCACCGTGCCTGCCGCGGCGGTGCGCCGGGGCATGTCACCTTGTGCCCACGCAGGGGACGTCCCACGCAGGGACCCAACGGGACGACGCGGGCGTCCCCGCGCAGGAGGGACAGCCGCGGGGCCGCGAGTCAGTCGCGGCGCCTCGAAGCCCGCCCCGTGAGGCGCTCGAGCGCCAGGCCGGCGAGCTGCGCGGCGACGTCCTCAGCCGCCGCCGAGATGGCCTTGCGGTCCGCGCCCGCGGCCTCCGCCTCGGCCAGGGCGTGCCCGACGGCCGCGTCGTACTGCCGCTTGTACCGCGCATTCAGCTCGTGCCAGTCGACGCGGGCGAGCGGAGCCATCAGCGCCGGCTCCGCGTGCAGGCGACCGAGCACGAGCAGCACCGCGATGACGGGGTAGCCGGTGTACCCCTGGAACTTCGAGGCATTGTCGGTGGAGAAGACCGCCCGGACCTCGTCGTCCCACCACACGTCGTAGGTGCGTCCACCGTCGGAGGACGTCACCACGGCCTTGCCGGGCCCCGTCACGTCCACGCGCCCCGCCGCCACGGCGCTGAACGCTTCGTACACCTTGGCGATGGGCGGCTGCTTCCACAGCCTCGACGGCTCCTGGTGCGGGGGCGTGTCGTCTGCCATGCGTGCGGTGTTCCCGCGGCGGGCCGGCTTCAGGCGCCTGCGCTCAGCGGTGCGTGCGGGCGCAGGCTCCGCAGTCGCCGTCGCAGCCCAGCGAGAAGGGCGTGAGGCAGCGCGGGCAGCGCAGCACCAAGCCGTCCGGCGTGAAGCCGCAGTGGGCGCACGCCGGGAGGCACGTGGCACGGTGTCCGGCGGCGGGGTCCGCCGGCCCTGGCGCGGCCTGCACCGCCGCACCGCGCCCTCCCCGCAGCCTCACAGCAGCCCCGCGATCTGCGCCACCACACCGCCCACGAGGAACGCCAGGCCGATGCTGCCGAGCCAGGCGAAGGCGGTGAACGCCTTGCCGCGCTCCTTCATGATCACGAGCACGGAGGCGATGCACGGCACGAACAGGGTGATGGTCACGAGCGCGACGAGGATCTGCGCGCTCGTCAGGTGAAGACTGTAGAGGCCGGCGGCGCCGACGTCGCGCCGCACGAAGCCCATCACGAAAGCGTTCGACGCCTGCGCCGGAAGGTGCAGCCACCACACCGTGAGCGGTGTGAGGGCGCCCTGCAGCCAGGCCAGCGCGCCGGTGAGGTTGAGCA
>CAIXSE010000027.1 GCA_903921965.1 uncultured Thermoleophilia bacterium
GGCGTCAACGTCGGCGAGCGGACGGCGCCGGGCAAGCTCGCGGCGCCGGCGTTCAGCGACGCCTGGCAGTACTGGTTCCCCGAGACCCCCGGGGCGGGCGTGAGGGTGCCCGCCGACCTCGGCGTGCGCATCCGCATCAAGAGCGTGGCCGCCGACGGGATGACGGTCTTCGTGGACAACGCCAGGTAGCGCCGGCGGGACCGGGGAGACGCTCGTGAGGGTCATGGTCACCGGCGGCGCCGGCTACATCGGCAGCGTCATCGTGCGCCGGCTCCTGCTGCGGGGCCACGAAGTGGCCGTGTACGACGACCTCTTCCGCGGCCACCGCGACGCCGTCCCTGCGGATGCCGCGTTCGAGCATGGCGACGTGCGCGACGCCGTGCGCCTCACCGAGGCGCTGGACGCGCACGGCTGTGACGCCCTGGTGCACATGGCGGCCCTCGCCGAGGTGGGCGAGTCGGTGCGCGAGCCCGCCTGGTACCACGACGTCAACGTGAACGGCACGGCGGCCGTGATCGCCGCGGCGCACGCCTCGGGGGCGCGGCGTCTGGTCTTCTCGTCCACCGCCGCGGTGTACGGCGAGCCGCTCAGGGTGCCCATCGACGAGGAGGACCCGCTCCGGCCCACCAATCCCTACGGCGCCGGCAAGCTCGAAGGTGAGCGCCTGCTCGGCGAGGCGCGCGATCGCGGCGACCTCGCCTTCACGGCGCTGCGGTACTTCAACGCCTGCGGAGCCGACGGTCCCCGCGGCGAGGACCACGACCCCGAGACCCACCTGGTGCCCCTCGCCCTGCGGGCGGCCCGCGACGGCGGCACCCTGAGCGTGTTCGGGGACGACTACGCCACCCCGGACGGCACGTGCGTGCGCGACTACGTCCACGTGGCCGACCTGGCCGACGCCCACATCGCCGCCCTGGAAGCGCTGCCCGGTATCCAGGGCGCCTTCAACCTGGGGACGGGGACGGGTGACTCCGTGAGGGCCGTGCTCGACGCGGTGCGGCGCGTGACGGGTCTCCCCCTGCAGGCCCGCGTCGTGGCGCGCCGGGCCGGTGACCCTCCGGCGCTGGTCGCGGGCAACGCCCGCGCGGGCGACCGCCTGGGCTGGCGTCCGTCACGCTCGCTCGAAGACGCGGTGCGCGACGCCTGGACGTGGATGCTGGAGAACCCCGAGGGATACACGGCCTGACGCAGGGCGGGCCGGCGCCCGCGGAGTGCGTCAGCCGACGGGCGTCGGGGCGAGCGAGCGCAGCGTGATGGTGTCGAGCACGTCCATGAGCTGCGCCTGTGCCCTGGCCCACGCCTTGTGCGTCGCGCAGTCGCCGCTGCGCTCGCAGTCCTCGGGCCAGAGGACACACTGGTTGAGCGCCACCGGGCCGTCGACGGCCTCGATGACGTCGCGCATGGTGATGTCGGAGGCCGGGCGCGCAAGGGCGAAGCCCCCGTGCGCGCCCCGCTGCGAGACCGCCAGCCCGCCGTGCACGAGGCTCTGGAGGATCTTGGCGAGGAAGCTCTCGGGGATGTCCTGGGCCTGGCCGATGTCGTGCAGCGACGCCACGTGCCCCTCGGGGAAGCGCGCCAGATAGGTCATGGCACGGATGGCGTACTCGCCGCCGCGCGTGAGCTGGAGTCCCATACTCTCCTCGTACTCGCCGAAGACCGGACGAAAACGGTCCGGTTGCACTGTAGCGCCGCCGCGGGGGGGGCGTCAACACGGCCGCGCCCTCTGCGTCCGGCGGAGCTCGGCGAGGCGCCGGGCGACCCCGTATTAAGCGCCGGTTAAGCTTGGTTAGCGCCGCCGCCGCAGCGGGCGTTCGGAGGCCGGTCGCGGTCGCTAGCCCCCGATACCGGTGCTATCCTGCCTGAGCCTGTTGCCGTCACCCCCCGGAAGGACCCGCTTGAGGAGACACTACCTGCTGGTCGGCGTCGCCCTGGCGCTCGCCCTCGCGACCGTCATCGTGGCGGTAGGCGTGCGCTCCGGGGGCGCCCCGAGCACGGCGGGGGCGAGCGGCACCGAGTCACTCCCGCCGGGGCACCCGGGCACGTCCGGCAGCGACGCCGAGGCATCGCCCGCCCCCAGCGCAAGCGCGTCCATCCAGGAGAGGATCGCGGCGCTGCAGGCGAAGCTCGCCGACGACCCCGAAGACGTCGGCGCCCTGCTCCAGCTCGGCGACGCCTACTTCATGGCCCAGCGCAACGACCGCGCGGCCAAGGTGTTCGGCGACGTGCTCGCGCTGCAGCCGGACAACACCACGGCACAGGTCAAGCTCGCCATGGTGTGGCACGCCAACGGCGCCACGAAGCGCGCGGAGAAGGCGATCACGCGGATCCTCGCCGCCAGGCCCGACGACCAGGAGGCTCACTACTCCCTGGCCATCATCTACTTCTCCTCGGACCGCTCGAGCCTGGCGCGCGACGAGTGGCAGAAGGCCACCGCCATCGACCCTGCCTCGGAGATCGGGCGGCGCTCGCAGACGTTCGTCGACTTGCTGGACGGCAAGGACAGCGAGGGCGACAGCGCCCACGGCGGCGGCTGAGCCGCCGCTCCTCGTCACTCCGCGGGGGTCACTCCACCGTCGCGCCCAGCACGTCGCGCATGTGTGTCAGCGCAAAGCGGTTGTACTCTCCCGCGTCGTGCCCGGGCGCGTCGTACGTCTCCACCAGGTCCTCGCGCACGACGACGTCGTAGCCCCGCACCCTGAGGCCGGCGACGGTGTGCAGCACGCAGATATCGGTGCACACGCCGGTGACCACCACGGTGCGCGGCGCGAGCCGCTCCAGCACGTCGGCCAGGCTCGTCCCGAAGAACCCCGAGTAGCTGTGTTTGCGCACGAGCGTCCCTCGCGCCGCGAACCGGGAGAGCTCCGGCACGACCTCCTCCTCCCCGGAACCCTCGACGCAATGCGGAGGGAACATGCGGAACTCGGGGTCGTCCGGCGTGTGCGTGTCGGCGAGGAAGACGAGGCGCGCTCCGTCCCGCTCCGCCTGCTCGAGGTAGGCGGACAGCCTCTCCACGACCGGCGCGTAGCGGGGACTGCAGAGGTTGCCGCGGGTGCAGAAGCCGGCCAGCATGTCGATCACGAGGACGACGACGGGATCGTCGGGGGCGTGCTCGTCCATGGCCCGAGTGTGCCCCGTCACGAAGGTCAGCGAACGCGCTCGAGCCGCGGGTTCGGCCTGGAGACGCGGCCGGCTTTGGCGCAGGGCCGCCCGTCCAGCTCGACCACATCGGCGGTGAAGTCCGTCGCCCCGCGCAGCAGGCTGCTGCCGACGCCGTAGGCATCGGCGGGCACTCCCTGTGCTTCGAAGCGGGCGACGCGCTCGGCGTCGAAGCCGCCGCTGACCACGATGCGCACGCGCTCGAAACCCTCGGCGTCGAGGGCGCGCCGGACCTCGCGCACCAGCTCCGGGACGACGCCGGCCGGGCGGAAGCTGCCCATGTCGTGCCACAGCGAGCGGTCGACCATGGTCTCGCTGGTGTCGAGGCGCACGCCCCACAGCCGCTCGCCGAGGGCGCGCGCGCAGGCGAGGCTGGTGCCGACGGAGTCGTTGTCGAAGTCGACGAGGGCGACCACGTCGACCGCCGGGTAGTGCACGTCGGCGAAGCGGCGCACGGCCTCCACCGTGTCGCCGCCACAGGCAGCGATCAGGGCGTGCGGCACCGTTCCCATGCCCTTGCCCCCCCACCACGCGGCCTGCGCGTCGGTGCTCACGCCGGCCGCGCCGCCGAGGTGCGCCGCGTAGCCGTCGCCCGGCTGCACGGCCCAGTGGTCGAAGCGCGCCGGGAAGTACAGCACGGGCTTGCCCGCCGCGGCGCGGACGACCCGGCGCACGTTGCTCGCGACGCGCGTGCGCCGGCTCAGCGCCCCGAGGTACACGGTCTCGAGGTGCGCGAACAGGCCGTAGTCGCCCTCGATGGTCATCACCGTCTCCCAGGGCTCCGGCTCGTCGCCGTCGTGGAGCGCGTGCACGACGAGCTGGTCCCACCCGGCTTCCCAGCGCCGGGCCGCGCCTTCGCCGCCGTACCTGCCGGCGCACGTGCGCACGACGGCAAGCGCTTCGTCGATCCCGCAGAGCAGCGCGTCCCCGCCCTTCTGGAAGACCTGCATCGTCACGTGCGGGTGCAGCGCCTGCTCGGCCAGCACCCTGCGGGCGCCGTTGAAGTAGGCGTCGGTGAAGTAGCCGTCCCTGATCGCGTCGACGGGGAGGCCGAAGAGGTCGGCGGGGAGGCGCTCGCGCGGCATGGCGCGGAGTCTACACCAGGGCCGCGCCCGTCCGGGCCGGACCGGCGCCACGCGTCCGGCCGCCCGCCTCAGAGCCCCGCTTTGCCGAGCACGGTGTCGAGCGCGCGCCCCGGGGTGACCACGAAGCGCAGGGCGAAGGAGCCCGAACCGGACAGGCGCATGCGGATGAACCCGCCCTGGGCCGGCGAGAGCTCCCCCCCGCCGCCCTCCAGCGTCCAGTAGGGCGACCAGGAGAACTTGAGCTCGTAGCTGCCGGGCGCGCTCACGCTGAAGTCGATCTCCCGGTGACGCACGCGGGCGATGTCGCCGCTGCCGCCGTCGAGTCCCACGAGGAGCGGCTCGGGGTCGCGCAGCCGGTAGATCGTCCACGCGCCTGTCTTCTCGACGACCTCGAACTCGGCTGAGGTGCCCAGGATGCGGGCCTCCCGCTGGCTCCACGCGTCGAGCGGCGCGTCGGCGAGGAAGATGTATTCGACGCCCATCGTCCGCAGCCACTCCGCGTACGAGGCCGCGTCGTAGTGCGTGTAGAAGATGCCGTTGTGGACCGCGTCGGCCTGGCGGTACCAGCCGCGGGTGATCGGGAGGCCGGCCTCGGGGAAGTAGGCGGCCTCCCCGTGGCGGCGCAGCGCCACCACGTGGATGCGGTAGTTGGGGTCGTAGAGCTGCCGGGCCGCGGTCAGGGCCGGAGTGAAGAACGCGGCCCGCGTCTGCGGCCACTCGTCGGAGCGCGTGAAGTGGCTGTACGGGGCGCTCACCTGCAGCACCCCGAACAGCACGATCGGGATCAGTGTGAGGTCGCCGTAGGGGAACGGGCGTCTGAGCCGCGAGTGACGCAGCAGCAGGAGCAGCGGAAGCCCGAACACGAAGAAGAAACGCCCGATGTTGTTCCCCAGCGGGCTCCCGGGCGTGACGAAGGAGAGCACGCAGAGCGCGGAGTACGTGAGGAACAGGATGATGAACGGACGGCGGGGGTGCACGGCGTTGACCCCCGCCAGGGCCAGCCCGGCGAGCGCGAACCCGAGGTACAGCATGAGCTGCGAGGTCTCGTTCAGGTAGTCGCCGGGCTCGCTGAACGCCGCCGCCAGCCCGATGCGCACGAGCACGAACGGGGCCAGGGCGGCGGCGAACCACAGGTAGCGGCGGCGGCACTCGGGGCGCCC
>CAIXSE010000028.1 GCA_903921965.1 uncultured Thermoleophilia bacterium
GCATCACGCGAATGTGCCGCGCGCGCGAGCGCCGTCACGTGAGAGAAGCCGGGGAGGTGCCTGTCTTGGCCGTCAAGGAGCGCGAGCAGGCCAACGTCGGAGCCGGATTGTGGAAGGGCCAGGGCATGTGGGCCTGGATCCTCTTCCGCATCAGCGGCCTGGTGCTGGTCTTCTACCTGTTCGTCCACCTGTGGGTGATCTCGCAGGGCCGCATCGGCGGTCCCGAGGCCATCGACAACCTCTTCGAGTTCTTCGACAGGCCGCTGCTGGTCTTCCTCGACCTGATGCTCGTGGCGGCGGTGCTGTACCACGCCCTCAACGGGGTGCGCGTCATCCTTATGGACCTGGGCATCGGGATCAAACAGCACAAGATCGTCTTCTGGATCTGCATGCTCGTGGCGGCGCTCTCGCTGAGCCTCTTCGCCGTCAAGGCCTCGTCGTTCATCCTGGGCTGAGGGGGCTGACATGGCTATGAGAACGGAAGCCCTGGACGCCGCCCGCGGCGGCATGTGGCCCTGGCTGGGCCAGCGCGTCACCGCGGTGCTCGTCATCGTCACCATCCTGATCCACCTGGTGCTCACGCACTACGTCGCCATCGGCGAGCTGAGCTACGACAACATCGGCGAGCGCCTGGCCGCCGGCGCCGTGCTCGTCAACGACATCGTGCTGCTGCTCGCCGTCGTCTTCCACGGGCTGAACGGCCTGCGCATGGTCGTGCTCGACTGGGGCCTCAGCAGCTCCGGCGGGCGGCGCGCCTTCGACGTCGTGCTCTGGCTCGTCGGGATCGGCGCCGTCATCTTCGGCATCTGGGCCCTCTGGGTCTGGGTGAGCTGAGAGGAGTCAGAGGTATGCCACACCATCAGCTCATCGTCGTCGGCGGCGGTCTGTCGGGGCTCCGCGCCGCCGTCGAGGCCAAGGCCGACGGCCTCGACGTCGCGATCATCAGCCAGGTCCATCCCGGCCGCAGCCACTCCGGCGCGGCGCAGGGCGGCATCAACGCCGCGCTCGCCAACCACCCCGAGGGTCACGACGACACGCCCGAGAAGCACGGCTTTGACACCATCAAGGGTTCCGACTACCTGGCCGACCAGGACGCCGTGATGCAGATGACCAAGGACGCTCCGGGGGTCATCTTCGAGATGGACCACTGGGGCTGCCCGTTCAGCCGCTTCGACGACGGGCGCATCGCCCAGCGGCCGTTCGGCGGCGCCGGCTATCCACGGACCTGCTACGGCGCCGACAAGACCGGCCACTACCTGCTGCACTGCCTCGTCGAGCGCGCCTACGAGCGCCAGGTCAAGATGTACGTCGAGGTCTTCGTCACCAGCCTCATCGTGCATGACGGCGTGTGTCGCGGCGTCACCGTCTACGACATGATCAACGGCGGCTTCCACGCCTTCACCGCCGACGCCGTCGTGATGGCCACCGGCGGCGCCGGCCGCCTGTACAGCAACAGCACCAACGCCATCATCAGCACCGGCTGGGGCGGCGCCATCTGCTACTACGCCGGCATCCCGATGGAGGACATGGA
>CAIXSE010000029.1 GCA_903921965.1 uncultured Thermoleophilia bacterium
TACGATGCTCTGCTTCGTCACCTGCGACGCGGACGTCCCGGCCGCGGACTGGACGGCCATGCTGCACGCCGCCGTGAAGGCCTCGTTCAACCGCATCACGGTGGACGGGCAGGAGTCCACCAACGACACCGTGATCGGCCTCTGCAACGGCGCCTCCGGCGTCAAGCCGGGTGAGGCGAGCCTGGCGGTGCTGGGCGACGCCCTGAGCGCCGCCCTGCTGCGCCTCGCCGTCTCGATCGTCGCCGACGGTGAGGGTTCCACCCGCACCATGAAGCTCACCGTGACCGGGGCGAAGACGCACGAACAGGCGGAGGCGGTGGCCCGGGCCGTGGCCAACTCGCCGCTGGTCAAGACGGCCTTCTACGGCAAGGACCCGAACTGGGGCCGCATCATGCAGGCCATCGGCCAGGCGCTCGGCCGCCACGGCCACACGGCGCTGCCGGCCCACATCGCCTACGAGGAGGTCGTCATCGTCGACGGCGGCCACCCCGCGGAGCTCGACACGGCCGCCCAGGAGCGCCTCACGGCCGTCATGCACCAGCCCGAGATCGCCCTGTACGTGGCGCTCGACGGGCCCGGGGAGGACGCCGTCATCTACTTCAGCGACCTCACCCACGACTACGTGACCCTCAACGCGGAGTACTCGACATGACCGTCCGTCACCAGAAGACAGTCCAGACCCTGCTGGAGGCCATGCCGTACATCCGCCGCTTCTGGGGGACCACGGTGG
Organism: uncultured Thermoleophilia bacterium; assembly: GCA_903921965.1. The sequence goes on from CAIXSE010000029.1 coordinate 731, forward strand.
TGATCAAGTACGGCGGCGCCGCGATGACCAGCCCGCGGCTGCGCGAGCAGTTCGCGGAGGATGTCGTGCTGCTGCGTCTGGTCGGCATGAAGCCCGTCGTGGTGCACGGCGGCGGCCCCGAGATCAGCAGGCACATGGCCCGCCTCGGTATGGAGCCGAAGTTCATCGACGGCCTGCGCGTCACCGACGAGGCGACCATGGAGGTCGCCAAGATGGTGCTGGTCGGCAAGGTGAACAAGGAGATCGTGAGCCTCATCGCGCGTCACGGCGGCAGCGCCGTCGGCATCTCCGGCGAGGACGGCCGCATGCTCACCTGCGTGCCCAAGAAGATGCAGGACAAGGCCGGCAACGACATCGACCTCGGCTTCGTCGGCGACATCGTCAAGGTCGATGTCGGCGTGCTGCAGCTGCTCGCCGAGGCCAACACCCCCGTCGTCGCCACGGTGGGCATCGACGAGCACGGCCACTCGTACAACATCAACGCCGACACGGTGGCCGGCGAGCTGGCCGCCGCCCTCGACGCCGAGAAGATCATCTTCCTCACCGACGTGGACGGCATCTACGAGGATCAGGGCGGCGAGATGACGCCCATCTCGGAGTGCGACCTGGCCTACCTGGGCGCCATGCAGGCCGCCGGCCGTATCACCGGCGGCATGCTGCCCAAGGTCGGCGCCGTGCGCCGTGCGCTGGAGGCCGGCGTGCACAGCGCGCACATCATCGACGGGCGCGTGGAGCACGCTGTCCTGCTCGAGATCCTCACCGATGCCGGTTGCGGGACCAAAGTAGTCGCGTGAGTGTGTATTCTATGCACGCATCGGCGACGGCAGCGGCGGCCGGACCCAGCGTCCCGGTTGCCGTGAGGAGGGTCTCGAGCGACGTGGTACCTCGTCCGCCCATGAGCAAGACGGAGCGTCAGCGGCTCATCCAGACGGTCGTGCAGCAGCGCGACGTGGCGACGCAGCGCGAGCTCGTCGGCGCGCTGAGCGCGCTCGGCTGCGAGGTCACGCAGGCCACCGTGTCGCGCGACATCCGCGAGCTCGACCTCCAGAAGGTGCGCACGCACCTCGGCCGCGCCAAGTACGTGCTCAGCTCCCGCGAGCGGCCCAAGGACCCCGAGCAGTCGGCGCGCCACGTCATGCGCGACTTCGCGCGCTCCGTGGCCGTCTCCCAGCAGCTGGTCGTGGTCCGCTGCGAGATCGGCACGGCCAACACCGTGGCGCGGCAGATCGACAACCTCAACCACAACGACATCATCGGCACCCTGGCCGGCGACGACACCTTCCTCGTCATCGTCGCCGACAACGAGGCGGCGCAAGGCATGAAGCGCTATCTCGACCGCCTCCGAGGGGCCTAGCGCGCGGGCAAAGACTGGCGCGCACCCCAGACCCGCGGCGGCCGGCTGCGCCCGCGCCGCCCGCCCGTCGCCTTCGGCGGCGACCTCTTGCACAGTCACCCCTGATCACAGGAGCAGCAGAACCGTGAGCACCGACAGCGCCCCCAACGGAACCGTCGTCCTCGCCTACTCGGGCGGCCTCGACACCTCGGCCCTCGTGCCGTGGCTCAAGGAGAAGTACGGCTACGACGTGGTCTGTTGCCTCGTCGACATCGGCCGCGTCAAGGACGTGCCGGGGATCATGGCCCGCGCCGAGGCCGCCGGCGCCATCGCCGCGGTGGCCGTCGACGCCAAGGAGGAGTTCGCCGAGCACCACTGCCTGCCGGCGCTCATGGCCAACGCCCTGTACGAAGAGAAGTACCCGCTGAGCACCGCCATCGGCCGGCCGCTCATCGCCAAGAAGCTGGTCGAGACGGCGCACA
>CAIXSE010000030.1 GCA_903921965.1 uncultured Thermoleophilia bacterium
TGAACGACGAGACGCTCTCCGTGGACGTGATCCACGACGTCGGCGCCTTCAGCGACTTCCTCAGCCACGACGACACCTACCGGCGCATGCGTGAGCAGAGCCAGCCGAAGCTCATCGACCGGCGGGTCCGCGAGGAGTGGACCGCCGCCGGCTCGATGAGCCTCTACGACCGTGCCCGCGCCGAGGCCCTGCGCCTCCTCGAGACGCACGAGCCCACGCCCCTGCCGGCCGGCGCAGCCGAGGAGATGGCGGCCATCATCGCCGGGGCGGAGAGGGAGCTGGGGGTCGTCCGGTGAGGCGCTGAGGGAGCCGGGCGCCGCCACGCAGGCACAGACCGTCCGTCCCGGAGAAGGAGGCGTGATGCAGGAGCGTCCGTTCGCGGTCCTCGGGATCCAGCAGGTGGCCATCGGGGGCAGCGACACGCGCCGTCTCACCCGCCTCTGGGCCGACGCGCTCGGCGTGCCCGTCACGGGCGCCTACCGCTCGGAGTCCGAGAACGTCGACGAGGTCATCCTCACCTTGGGCACGCCCCCGCATCACTGCGAGATCGACTTGATGCGGCCTCTTGACCCCGACGCCCGACCTCGCGTCGACCAGCCGGCTCTCAACCACATCGGCCTCTGGGTCGACGATCTTCGTGCCGCCCACGCCTGGCTGGGCGCTCACGGTGTGAGGTTCGCCGGCGGCATCAGAAAGGGAGCCGCCGGCCACGACGTCTGCTTCATCCATCCGCGAGGCGACGAGGCGTCGCCGCTCGGGGGCGAGGGCGTGCTCATAGAGCTCGTGCAGGCTCCACCGGACGTCCTGCGTGCTCTGCGGGAGCGAGTCTCTCCCGCGGGCGACCCTGAGTCCACGCGCTGAGCGAGACGCGGCCGGCTGCGACCGGCGACCGCGACGTCAGCCGTCGTCGGTCGCCGGCTCGCCGCCGTCTTCCGGTCCTCCCGCGGCCGACTGGAGGAACGCCTCGGCGGCGACCAGCGGCGGTGTCTCGCCGCGCAGCACCGCCGCCTCCAGGTCCGCGAGCCGTGTGCGCAGTCCCGGTCTGCGAAGCAGGCTGCTGCGCAGTCCGGCGTCGATGAGCCCTGCCAGGCGCGACAGTGCCTGCCGGTCGCGTTGCGCCGCCAGCTCGCCGGTGGCCGCCATCACGTCCCGGAACTCCTCGAGCCGCTGCCACAGGTCGGCGATGCCCTCCCCGGTCGCAGCGCTCACGGCGAGCGCCTGCGGTCGCCAGGACGCGCGCGGTGAGCGCAGCAGGTGGAGCGCGTCGTTCATGCGCTCGCGCGCGACGGCCGCCGCCGCCGCGTCGAGGTCCGCCTTGGTGTACACGACGAGGTCGGCGAGCTCTGTGCTGCCGCGCTTGATGGCCTGCAGTCCGTCGCCCGCGAAAGGGAGCTCGAGCAGGACGAACGCGTCGGTCATCGAGGCGACCTCGGCCTCGCTCTGCCCTACCCCCACCGTCTCCGTGAAGACCACGTCGAAACCCGCCGCCTCGCAGACCTCGATGGTCTCGGGCGTGCGTGCCGCCACGCCGCCGAGGGCACCGGCCGCCGGGGACGGCCGGATGAACGCGGCGTCGCTGCGCGCGAGCTCCTCCATGCGCGTCTTGTCGCCGAGCACCGACCCGCCGCTGAGCGCCGACGACGGATCGACCGCCAGCACGGCCGCGTGGTGTCCGCGGGACACGGCGTGCAGGCCGAGCGCCTCGATGAGCGTCGACTTGCCGACCCCGGGGGGCCCGGAGATGCCGATGCGCAAGGAGCCGCCGGCGAGGGGGTGGAGCGACCGCAACAGGAGCAAGGCACGTGCCTGGTCGGCCGGGTGGACGGACTCGACCAGCGTGATGGCACGCGCCAGGGCCCGGCGGTCTCCGGCGTGCACCTCGGCGGCGAGCTCCTCAGGAGCCCGGGGTTCCCGGGACGAGGACGGCGGCGTCACATCCGCGAAGCCTCGATGCCGGCGATGACGGTGCGGGCGCAGTCGACGACCGTGGTGCCGGGGCCGAGGACGGCCGTGACGCCCGCCGCCAATAGCGCGGGTACGTCGTGGGCCGGCACCACGCCGCCCACGACCACGGCGACATCGCCCGCGCGCTGCCGGCGCAGTTCCTCCATGAGCTGCGGCACCAGCGCGCGGTGCGCGCCCGCCAGCGTGGAGACACCCACCGCGTGCACGTCGTTCTCGAGCGCCTGTCGCGCGACCTCCGCCGGCGTCTGGAAGAGCGGGCCGACGTCGACGTCGAAGCCGGCGTCGGCCAGACCTGAAGCCACCACCCTGGCGCCGCGGTCGTGGCCGTCCTGTCCGAGCTTCGCGACGAGGATCCGCGGGCGACGGCCTTCGCGCTGCGCGAACTCCTGGACGACGGCGCGGACGGCCCGCCACTCATCGTCGCTGTCGCGCGCCGCCCCGTAGACGCCGGCCACGCCGCCGAAGGAGGCCCTGTAGCGCCCCCACACCCGCTCGAGCGCGGCCGAGCACTCGCCGACGGTGGCCCGGAGCCGGACGGCGGCTATGGTGAGCGCCAGGAGGTCGCCGCCGTCTTCTCGCGCGCCTTCCGCGAGCGCTTCGAGCGCCGCGTTCACGGCCCGCTCGTCGCGTGCCGCTCTGACCTCGTGCAGCCGCGCGACCTGTGCCTTCAGCACGGCGGTGTTGTCGATCTGCCGGACCTCCACGGCCTCCGCGCCGGAGGCGACGTGCCTGTTCACGCCCACCACCACGTCGAGCCCGGCGTCCAGCCGAGCCTGTTGTTCCGCGGCGCAGCGCTCGATCTGCAGCTTCGCCCAACCGGTCTCCACCGCGCGCGTCATGCCACCCATGCCGGCCACGTTCTCCAGCAGCCGCCCGGCGCGGTCGGCCATGTCCTGCGTGAGACGCTCCATCATGTACGAGCCGGCCCACGGGTCGACCACGCTTCCCACCTCGGTCTCTTCCTGCAGGATGACCTGGGTGTTGCGGGCGATCCTGGCGGCGAAGTCGCTCGGCAGCGCGAGCGCCTCGTCGAACGCGTTGGTGTGCAGGCTCTGGGTCCCCCCGAACACGGCCGCCATGGCCTCGACGGTGGTGCGCACGATGTTGTTGTACGGGTCGCGCGCGGCCAGCGACCAGCCCGATGTCTGGCAGTGTGTGCGCAGCGCGCACGAAGCGGGCCGCTTCGCCCCCAGGTCCCTCATGATGCGCCACCAGAGCAGGCGTGCGGCCCGAAGCTTGGCGATCTCCACGTAGAAGTCCATGCCGACGCCGAAGAAGAACGACAGCCTGCCCGCGAACTCGTCGATGTCCAGGCCGCGCGCCACGGCCGCCTTCACGTACTCGATGCCGTCGGCGAGCGTGAAGGCGAGCTCCAGCGCGGGAGGAGCTCCGGCTTCGTGCAGGTGGTACCCGGAGATGGACACCGAGTTGAAGCGCGGCATGTGGCGCGAGCAGTAGGCGATGATGTCCGAGACGACGCGCATGGAGGGTGCCGGCGGGTAGATGTAGGTGTTCCGCACGATGAACTCTTTGAGGATGTCGTTCTGTATGGTCCCGGCGAGGCGGTCCTGCGGCACGCCTTGCTCTTCGGCGGCGACGATGAATGCCGCGAGCACGGGCAGGACCGCGCCGTTCATGGTCATCGACACCGAGACCTCCCCCAACGGGATGCCGTCGAAGAGGATCTTCATGTCCTCGACCGAGTCGATGGCGACGCCCGCCTGGCCGACGTCGCCGGCGGCCCGGGGTGCGTCGGAGTCGTACCCACGGTGGGTCGGCAGGTCGAACGCCACCGAGACGCCCTGGCCGCCGCCGGAGAGGATCTGCCGGTAGAACGCGTTCGACTCCTCGGCCGTGGAGAAGCCGGCGTACTGGCGTATGGTCCACGGGCGCGTGGCGTACATGGTGGCGTACGGCCCTCGCACGAACGGCTCGAAGCCGGGCAGGGTGTCGGCGAAGGCCAGGCCCTCGGCGTCGCGCGCGGTGTACAGGGCCTTGACCTTCAGGCCGTCCGGCGTCGTCCGGCCGAGCTCGCCGCCGGGGCAGGCGGCGCCGGCCGCGGCCTGCCAGTCCGCGAGGTCGGCGGACGAGCGCGGCCGCGCATCTGCCGTGCTCTCGCCCCGCACACCGTGCGGACCGCCGTTCGATCCCTCCGGCGGGGGAGGCGCGGGGCGGTGGTCCCCGGGCGCGCCGCTCACTCGAACTCCATGAGCGGCTGGCCGACGGTGACGCTGTCACCGGCCTGCACCAGGAGACGGCGGATGCGGCAGTCGCGGTCCGCCCGCAAGGTGTTCTCCATCTTCATGGCCTCCACCACAGCCAGAGATTCGCCGGCGCGCACCTGCTGCCCTTCAGTGACGGAGAGCGTGCGGAGCAGGCCCGGCATCGGGGAGAGAAGGACGTCGGCAAGATCCGAGCGGGACTTCTCGGGCATGCGCAGGAGCAGCTCGGTCGCGCGTGCGGTCATCACGCGCACGTCGCTCTGTGTGCCGCTGTGCGTGAGCCGGTACTTCAGCCCGATGAGCTCGACCTGGACGCAGAACGGAGAGCCGTTGCAGGTGCCGGACAGCAACGGCTGCCCCATGCGCCAGTCTGACACGATCTCCAGCGAACGGCCCTCGAGCGTCACGGCGTAGCCGCCGCGCACGCGACGCACCGAGACGGGGTTCCGCTCGCCGTCGATCACGACGGTCCACTCCCCGGAGACCTTGAGCTCGTGCCCGGGCAACTGCCCGGACACCGACGCCTGACGGTCGATGCGGGCGCGGTGCACGAAGGCCGCGACGGCGACGAGCAGCGCCTTGTCGACGTGCGGCATGTCGGTGGCGTCGAAGCCGTCCGGGTACTCCTCCGCCATGAACCCCGTGTGGAAGTCGCCGTCCACGAACCGCGGGTGGCGCAGCAGTGCCGCCTGGAAGGCGATGTTGGTGGCGACACCGCGCACCACGAAGCCGTCGAGCGCCGCGCGCATGCTCGCCACCGCCTCATCGCGCGTCGCCGCGTGCGTCACGAGCTTCGCCATGAGCGAGTCGTACATCGGCCCGATCGTGTCGCCTTCGTCGACTCCGGTGTCGACGCGCACCTGACCCGGGGCCTCGAGCGGGGGCACGTAGCGGACCAGCCGCCCGATGGACGGGAGGAAGTTGTGGAACGGGTCCTCGGCGTTGATGCGGCACTCGAGCGCCCAGCCGTCGCGGCGTACCTGGGCCTGTGTCAGCGGCAGTCTCTCCCCGGCGGCCACGCGGATCATGGCCTCGACCAGATCGAGGCCGGTGATCATCTCCGTGACGGGGTGCTCGACCTGGATGCGCGTGTTCATCTCCAGGAAGTAGAAGGCACCGTCTTCGTCGACGATGAACTCGACCGTGCCCGCCGACCGGTAGCCGGCGGCCTTGGCGAGGGCGACCGCCTGTGCCCCCATGGCATCCCGTGTCACCTGGTCGAGGAACGGCGAGGGCGCCTCTTCGATGACCTTCTGGTGCCGGCGCTGGATGGAGCACTCGCGTTCCCACAGGTGGACCACCTCGCCGTAGGCGTCGCCGAGCACCTGGAACTCGATGTGCCGCGGCCTGACGATGTACTTCTCCAGGAACACCCTGTCGTCGCCGAAGCTGCCGCGGGCCTCGGCCCGGCACGGGCCGGTGCTCTCGAGCAGCTGGTCGTGGTCCCAGGCGACGCGCATCCCCTTGCCTCCTCCTCCGGAGGCGGCCTTGAGTATCACCGGATAGCCGATCTCCTCGGCCGCCGCGACGGCCGCGTCGTCGTCGGGCACGAGCCGCGACCCCGGGATCACCCTGACGCCGGCCTGCTCGGCCAGGCGCTTGGCGGTCGTCTTGTCGCCCAGGGCACGGATAGCGGCTGCGGGAGGCCCGACGAACGTGATGCCCTCGGCCTCGATCCGCTCGCAGAAGTCGGCGTTCTCGGCGAGGAAGCCGTACCCGGGGTGCACGGCGCCGGCGCCGCTCTGCCGGCAGGCCTCGACGATCCGCTCGACGTCGAGATACGAGTGCTCGGCGGCGGCAGGCCCGATGGCCACCCCTTCGTCGGCCAGGCGCAGGTGTCGGGCGTCGCGGTCGGCCTCCGAGAACACGGCGACGGTGGGGATGCCGAGGCGCCTCGCCGTCGAGATGATGCGGCAGGCGATCTCGCCGCGATTGGCGACCAGGAGCTTGTCGAGAAGCGGCGGCATCGGCGTGCTCACAAGGGGATCGTGTCGTGCTTGCGCCAGGGGTTCTCCAGGCGCTTGCCGCGCAGCATCGCGAGCGACCTGCAGATGCGCTTGCGCGTCCGGCTCGGCATGATCACGTCGTCGATGAAGCCACGGTGGCCGGCGACGAACGGATTGGCGAACTTGAGCGCGTACTCCTCGGCCCGCGCGGCGATCTTCCCGGGCTCACCGAGATCCGCCCTGAAGATGATCTCCACCGCTCCCTTGGGGCCCATGACGGCGATCTCCGCCGAGGGCCAGGCGAAGTTCACGTCGCCGCGCAGGTGCTTGGAGCTCATCACGTCGTAGGCGCCTCCGTAGGCCTTGCGTGTGATCACCGTCACCTTGGGCACGGTGCACTCGGCGTAGGCGAAGAGCAGCTTGGCCCCGTCCTTGATGATGCCGCCGTGCTCCTGCTGCGTCCCCGGCAGGAAGCCGGGGACGTCGACGAACGTCACGAGCGGGATGTTGAACGCGTCGCAGAAGCGCACGAACCGGGCCGCCTTCACGGCGGCGAGCAGGTCGAGGCAGCCGGCCAGCACCAGCGGCTGGTTGGCGACGATGCCGACCGGATGCCCGTCCATGCGCGCGAACCCGATGACGATGTTGCGCGCGTGGTCGGGCTGCAGCTCGAAGAACTCCCAGTCGTCGATGACCTTGAGGATGAGCTCCTTGATGTCGTACGGCTGGTTGGGGTCGTCGGGCACGAGGTTGTCGAGCGACGACTCCAGCCGGTCGGCGGGGTCGCTCGTCGGCTGTACGGGCGGAGCCTGCCGGTTGCTGGCCGGCAGGTAGTTCATGAGGCGTCTGGTCATGAGCAGGGCGTCGACGTCGTTCTCGAGCGCGAGATCCGCGACGCCGGACCTGGTGGTGTGCGTGAGGGCGCCTCCGAGCTCCTCCGCGCTCACCACCTCCTGCGTCATGCTGCGCACCACGTCGGGCCCGGTGACGAACATGTACGACGAGTCCTTGACCATGAAGATGAAGTCGGTCATGGCGGGCGAGTACACGGCGCCACCGGCGCAGGGTCCCATGATCAGCGACACCTGCGGGATGACGCCGGAGGCCAGGACGTTGCGCTGGAAGACCTCGGCGTAGCCGCCGAGGGACGCCACTCCCTCCTGGATGCGAGCCCCGCCCGAGTCGTTGAGGCCGATGACCGGAGCACCGACCTTGATGGCGTGGTCCATGATCTTGCAGATCTTCTCGGCGTGGGCTTCGGACAGAGAGCCGCCGAAGACGGTGAAGTCCTGGCTGAACACGAAGACGAGGCGCCCGTTGATGGTGCCGTAGCCGGTGACGACGCCGTCCCCCGGGATGGCGCGACGGTCCATGCCGAAATCGGTGCAGCGGTGCTCCACGAACATGTCCCACTCCTCGAACGAATCGGGGTCGAGCAGGACCTCGAGGCGTTCGCGTGCCGTGAGCTTGCCGCGCAGATGCTGGGCGGCGACGCGCTCGGGGCCGCCCCCGGCGCGTGCGGCGGCCCGCTTGGCGTCCAGTTCGTTCAAGATGTCCAGCATGCTCTTCACACCGCACCTCCCGGTACCGTGCTCCGCGGGCAGCGGTGCTCCGCGGCCTTCACTTGGACGGGCGACGGTCGCCCGGATCCGCCTCGCCCGGACGCGGCGGGGCGGCTCGCCGCGAAGCCCGACCCGCCGCCATCACCTTCTTCCGTGCGCCTCGGCGTCGGCCACGAGGCGCGTCATCTCGGCGAGCACGTCGTCGGGCAGCGGGTCCGGCCGGTGCCCGGTGAGCAGCCGGCGCGCCTCGTTCGTGGCGCGCGCGTAGACGTCCGTGCCGCCCGACTCGAGCCAGTCGTCGCGCACCCTGCGGTCGAGCAGGCGCGGCCTGCTCTGTCCGCGCATGTGCCGGTATGTGGCATCGAGGCTCAGGAAGTCGCCGAACGGGCCTACCGCGCCGATATCGGCGACCGCCAGGGCCTCGTCGTCGACGCGCACGCCGCCGAGGCAGTACGCGATCATCCGCGCGAACTCGGCGTCGATCAGCAGCTGGCTGAAGTCGAAGGTCAGCCCCGACTCGATCATGCCCAGGCCGAAGATGATGTTGGCTCCCGAGAGGGCGGCGAGCATGGCGGTCATCGTCTTCTCGTGCCCCGCCTGCGCATCCGACAGCTTGCCGTCGCCGAGGCCGCCGGCGACGAAGCTCGGCAACCCGTACCGGCGGGCGAGCTGCGGGACGGCGGCGTTGATCAGGCCGAGCTCCGGCGAACCGACGGCGGCGGCGCCGAAGCGCAGGTCGATGCTCGTGGAGGCGCTGCCGTAGATGACGGGCGTACCCGGCGCGGTGAGCTGGGCGAGGGTGAGACCCGCGAGCACCTCGGCGTTGTGCGTCACCAGGGTGCCGGCGAGCGTGACCGGGGAAGACCCTCCCGACATCGCCATCGAGACCATGTTCAGGCCGACGCCGTGGCGAGCGCCGGCCATGATGACCTCGCAGCACTCGGCGACGAGCTTGAGCGGGCTGACGGGGCAGGTGGTGAACGTGAGCAGCGGGCGCCGGCGCACGGCCTCCGCCGAGCCGAGGATGGCCCTCTGGAGCGCGACCATGCGCTCCGCAGCGTACCCGTTCTGGGCACCGATGAGCACGTGCTTGGTCGTGTTTCGCAGGATGGCGTCGGCGTTGTGGAGCGTCGCCACGTGCTGCGGGACGTCGCGCGAGCCGAGCGCCCGTTCACAGATGGCGATCTCGTCGAGCGCGTCGACGGCCCGCGCCGCCGTGCCCACATCCGCCTTCGTGGATTCGCGGCGCACGCCGGTGAACGGGTCGACGACGTAGATGCCCTCGCCGAAGGTGGTGAACGTGACGCGGAACTCGTCGAGCGCGACGTCGCGCTCGGGGGTGCGCCCGTGGGCGACGACGTGGCCGGGCGCGGCGCGCAGCGCCGCGCCGACCACGTCCGGCGGCAGGCGGACCACCCGCGTCCCCGCGTCCACACGGGCGCCGGCGGCCGCGAAGATGTCGCACGCCTCCGGCGACTCGACGAACACGCCGGTCTGCTCGAGGACGACGAGGGTGGCCTGGTGGATCCGTTCCACCGCGTCGCCGTCGAGCAGCTCGAACAGCGGCCGGCGCCCGCCCTCGCCCGCTCCTTCGATGGGGTCGCCCGTCATACGCGCCCGGGCGCGAAGACGACGGCGATGCGGAACGTCTCGCTGCCGACGACCTCGACCTTGTGACGCACGCCTTCAGCCATCAGCAGGCAGTCGCCCGGTTCGAGGTCGTACTCCGACTCCTCCACGCACATGTGCGCGCGCCCCGACAGGACGTAGTAGATGTGCTCGCAGCCGGGGTGCGTGTCCCAGTCCGCCCCGCCGCCCTGCTTCATCTCGGTGACGTAGAACTCACACTGCGTGTTGCCGGTCTTCTGAGGCTTGACCAGCACCCAGGTGTCGGTGTTCACGTGCAGCGGGGGGACGATCGGCTCGACCTCGCCCGACTTGATCAGCACTGCCGGTGCATCCATGGTTCCTCCTTCGGCGTCGGTCGACGCGGTGGCGGGCGGCGGCGGGGCCGTCACGCAGGGACCGCGTCTTCACCAGCGCGCGATGACGACCTTCTTCTCGGTGAACAGCTCGAACGAGTCGCGAAGCGCGTACCCATTGCCGAAGTGCGAGTCTTTCATGCCGGCGAAGGGGAAGTACGCGACCGGCGCCGCGACGCCGATGTTGACGCCGATGTTGCCGGCCTGGGCCTCGTACCAGAAGCGCCGCGCGTGGGCCCCGTCCGTCGTGTAGATCACGGCCTCGTTGCCGAAGGGAGACGCGTTGGTGATGGCCAGGGCCTCGTCCAGGTCGGCGACCCGCACGATCGCCGCGACCGGCCCGAAGATCTCGTCCTGGCAGATGGTCATGTCCGGCGTGCAGCCGTCGAAGATCGTCGGCCCTACGTAGTGACCGCCCTCGAACCCGGGCACCTCGACGTCGCGGCCGTCGACCAGGAGCTCGCCGCCCTGCTCGACGCCCAGGGCGATGTACCGGCGGATGCGCTCGTTGGCCGCCGCGGAGATGACGGGGCCCACGTGGACGCTCTCGTCGAGCCCGGGGCCGACCTTGAGCGCCTTCGTGGCGGCCACGAACTTCTCGGTGAGCTCGTCGTACACGTCCCCGACGGCCAGGAGCACCGATCCGGCCAGGCAGCGCTGGCCGGTGCAGCCGAAGAAGCTGGTGATGAGGTTGGCGATGTTGCGGTCGATGTCGGCGTCGGGCATGAACGTGACGAAGTTCTTGGCGCCGCCGTTGGCCACGCAGCGCTTGCCGGTCTCGCCCGCCCGCCGGTAGATGGCCTTGGCCACCGGCGTGGAACCGATGAAGCCGACCGCCTTGACCAGGGGTGAGTCCATGATGGCCTCGGAGGCCTCGCGGTCGCCCTGGACCAGGTTCATGACGCCCGGGGGAAGCTCGACTTCTTCGAGCAGCTCGAAGAAGCGGGTGACGGTGAGCGGCGTCTGCTCGGACTGCTTCACGACGAACGTGTTGCCGCAGGCTATCGCGTACGGCCACCAGAAGCCGGTCATCATGAAGGGGAAGTTGAACGGCGTGATGCAGGCACCGACGCCCAGCGGCTGGCGCACGACGATCTCGTCGATGTTGCGCGCGGCGCCGTCCTCGAGGTGGTAGCCGCCCATGTTGGTCGTCACGGCGGCGGCGGTCTCGACGGCCTCGATGGTGCGCAGGGTCTCGCCGCGCGCCTCGGCGATCGACTTGCCGTGCTCCTGCGTGGTGAGGCGCGAGAGCTCCTCGCCGTACCGGTCAAGCACCTCGCGGATCTTGAACAGGTAGCGGCTGCGCACGACCGGGGTGGCCGTGCGCCAGCCCCAGAAGGCGTCCTGGGCTGCCTGGATGGTCTCGTCGACCTGCTGCCGGGTGCTGCACGGGACCTGGGCGATGACGGCGCCGCTGGCGGGGTCCTCGACGTCGAGGCAGCGGTCTGTCCTCACGTCGACCCACTCGCCGGCCTGGTAGTTGCGCAGCGTGCCGTAGTGCTGCCTGGGAGGCTCGAGAAGGTCGAAGGTCACAGGGGGGGCGACGCTCATGTCGATCCTTTCATCTGGTGCTGGACACCGGCTGCTCTGCTGCTCGGTCGCGAGGAGTCGGCGGTCATGGTCAGGCGCACTCCCCGTCGGCGACGGCGAGGACCTCGTCGAGGATCGCCAGCCCCTCGGCGAGCTCCTCGCGGGTGATGTTGAGGGGCGGACACACCATGGCGACGTTGAAGTGCGTCATCAGCAAGAGCCCGCGCTCGGCCGCCGCCTTCACCATCCTGGTCATCGGGGCGGCGGCGGGTCCGCCGGCGTTGAACGGCACGAGCGGTTCCCGGGTCTGGCGGTCACGGACGAGCTCGAGACCCCAGAACAGGCCGCGGCCGCGCACCTCCCCGACGGACGGATGGCGCGCCTGCAGGGCCGCCAGTTCGACGCTCAGAACGTCGCCCATGGCGGCCGCGTTCTCCACCACCCGCTCTTCGCGCATGATGCCGATGGCCGCCACCGCTGCGGCGCACGCCAGCGGGTGGCCGCTGTAGGTGAGGCCACCGGCGAAGACCCTGTCCTCGAGCCACGCCCTGATCGGCTCGCGCACGATCATCGCTCCGAGCGGCACGTACCCGGAGTTGATGCCCTTGGCGACCGTCATGATGTCGGGCGTCACGCCCCAGTGGTCGCAGGCGAACCACCGTCCCGTGCGCCCGAAACCGGCCATGACCTCGTCGCAGATCAGCAGCACGCCGTGACGGTCGCAGGTCTCGCGGATGGACTGGAGATAGCCGTCCGGCGGCACGATGATGCCGTTCGTGCCGGTGACCGTCTCGAGGAGCACGGCGGCGACGGTGTGCGGCCCTTCGTACTGGAGGATCTCCTCCAGGTGAGGGCCGCCGGAACACACCGGGCACGGGTCGGGGTGCCCGGCCGAACACCGGTAGGTGTACGGGTCGAACATGCGCACCACCCCGGGGATGCCCGGCTCCGCGGGCCAGCGGCGCGGGTCGCCGGTGAGGGTCACGGCGCCGGCCGTGGCGCCGTGGTACGAGCGGTAGCGGACGATGACCTTGTGGCGGCCCGTGTACCAGCGCGCCAGCTTGATGGCGTTCTCGTTGGCCTCGGCGCCGCCGTTCGTGAAGAAGGCGGCGCAGAGGTCGCCAGGGGTGACCTCCGCGAGCAGGCGCGCGAGCTCCGAGCGCTTGTCGTTGGCCACGGACGGCGCGATCGTGCAGAGCGTGCGCGCCTGCTCCACGATGGCCTCGACCAGCTTGGGGTGCTGGTGCCCCAGGTTCAGGTTGACCAGCTGGGACGAGAAGTCGAGGTACCGCCTGCCCTCGTAGTCCCAGAAGTAGCGGCCTTCGGCGCGCGCGACCGGCAGCGGGCTGATCTGCGACTGCACCGACCACGAGTGGATCACGTGCTCGTGGTCGAGCTCGCGGATCTCCCGGCCGCGGCGTGCGTTGTCTGCGGCGTTCTCCATGTGCTCTCCCTCGTCACTCGGCGCAGCGGCGGCGCCGCTGCGCCGTCGCCGGCCCGTCTGCGGCCGTGTCGTGCTCATACGCGCTGGAGCGCAACGGCCCTCCTGGGGCGTGCCCCCAGCTCCCTCTCCGCCCCGGCGATGATGGCCGCCATCTCCTCGGCGGCGCCGGCCGGCAGGGGCGTGGGCTCGTGCGTCTCGAGGAGGCGCAGGGCCTCGGCGCGGGCGCGGTCGTAGAGGCTCATCGAGCCGGCGGCGCTCCACTCCTCGCGGACCCGCCGGTCGATGAGCTTCGGCTGGCTCTGCTCACGCATGCGCCGGTAGGTGTCGTCGTGGCTGAGGAAGTCGCTGAAGGCGCCGACGTCGTGGATCACGTCCACGGAGAGCGTCTCGTCGTTCA
>CAIXSE010000031.1 GCA_903921965.1 uncultured Thermoleophilia bacterium
GCGCGCGACGATGAGGAAGGCCACAGAGGGGGCGACCATGGCGAGGAACGACGCCAGCACGAACAGGGTGAGGCCGGCGAGGAGCGGGCCGCGCCGGCCGACGCTGTCGCTGAGCGGCCCGACGGCGAGCTGCCCGACGGCCATGCCGAAGAGGGTGGCCGTGACCGTGAGCTGGACCAGGCCGGTGCCGGCACCCAGGTCGGCGCCGACCGCCGGCAGGCCGGGCTGGAAGAGATCGGTGGCCACAGCGCCGAGCATGCAGACGCCGCCGAGGACGGCGATGAAGACGAAGACGTCGCGGCGACCGCCCAGGGCCCGCTGAGGAGACGCACTCACGCCGCTGAGCCTACCATCGGCGCCGGGCTCTCCGCGGCAGGCGGCGCGGCACGGCGGGCGCGCGACCCCCGGTCACGCGCCGACCGTGAGTGCCCCGCCCCTACGCGCGCAGCGTCGCCGCGAGCTCCTCCGGCGGGATGAAGATGAGCTCACCGCCGAGCTGCTTCTGCAGGAAGTAGTCGTCGGTGCGGTAGTCGGGCTTGAAGGCCGAGCGGGCGACCACGCGGAGCGTCACGGCGTGCACGCCGTCGCTGCCGCCGAGCGGCCCGCCGCCGAGCGTGAAGTTGAACGCCGAGAGACCCTCGGCCTCGTAGAGCGCGAGGACCCTGGAGAGGCCCGCGGCGAGCGCCGCCACCCGGGCCTCGTCCAGCGCGCTCGCGCGCACCACGCCCGGCACGACGGCGACCATCTCGCGCCCCCCGGTCGGCGCGTAGGCGGCGAGCCAGGTGACGCCCGCGTCCTGCGAGATGAAGCGCTCGCCGAGCACCGTCTC
This sequence comes from uncultured Thermoleophilia bacterium, assembly GCA_903921965.1. The sequence continues at coordinate 830 of CAIXSE010000031.1, forward strand.
TTCTTCCACCAGCGCGCGCCAGTACGCCACGCCGTGCGCGGCCGCGAACGCCTCGGCGCGCTCCCAGACGTAGCGCAGCAGCCACGGCACCGCCGGTCCGCCGAAGACCTGGAAGTGCGGGTGCACCAGGCTGGCGCCGGCCGGGAGCATGTTGTTGCAGCACAGCTCGAGGTGCTCCAGCCCCGGGTACGCCTGCTCGGCGCGGCCCATGAACTCGACCGCCGCGCCGATCCCCTCCCCGAGCAGCTCCGGCGTGTACTGCGACGGCCGCAGGAAGTGCTTCTCGGGGAACGTGACCACGGCGTGCAGGCCGGCCAGCGGGAACAGGTTGGGGAAGACCAGTGCCCGCCCGCGCTCGAGGCGGCCGCCCGGGACGACGTCGTCGGGATACTTCGGCGTGGACTGGAGCACCTTCTCGGGGCAGAAGAAGCAGCCCTCGCGGGTCTGGGCGGCGAGCACGTCGGCGTAGGCCCAGTCCGTCTTGCCGTAGAAGGTCTCCTCTTTCGTCCTGAGCTCTTCGGAGGCCACGGCGGTCATGCCGGTGAGCGGGTCGCGGCGCACCTCGATGACCTGCCCGGCGAGCTCCATGCCGGCGAGAGGGCTGTGGAAGACGGCCTTCTCCTCGCTGCGCTCGAACCTGATGAGTCCCATGCCGCCCTCCTCGCGAAGCCCTGCGTGTCCCGGGCTGATGCTACACCGGGCCGGCGGACGGCGACGCACGACGCCCGTGGACCCCCCGGAGGCCGGGCCGCGGGGTCCCGCGCGCGTCAGGCGGCGCCGTACGCGCCGAGGACGATGTCCAGCGCCCGCGCGGACTCCGCGGGCTCCCGGCGGCCCATGCGTTCGAGGTACGGCAGCAGGCCGGCCGGCGGGGGCGGCATCTGCGGGCCGGCGCGAAGGACGTCCCCGCCGCGTGGCTGCTGCGCCGCCGCGTCGCTCCCCGGCTGTCCCTCGGGACCGGCGCGACGAGGGGGCGGCGGCCGCTGCGGCCGCCGCCCC
>CAIXSE010000032.1 GCA_903921965.1 uncultured Thermoleophilia bacterium
CCGCCTCGACCCACCCGCGCAGGCCGACGGTGCGCGTCTCGGGGTCGGCGGGGCACAGGACGAGGGCGTCGGCGTCGGCGAGCACGCCCGCCGCGACCGCGTCGGGCAGCGCGTCGGCCACCTTGACGGCTCCGCAGAGGCTCACGCGGCCGGTGCCTTCGGGCACCGCGGCGAGCACGCGCGCGCCGGCGTCCGCCAGCCCGCGCGCGACCTTCGACCACATCGGCCCGTCCCCGGCGAGCACCACGACCGCGCCGGCGACCGCCACCCCCAGCTGGAGCAGGCCCCACGTGGCGGTGTCGGGCAGGTACCGGTACAGGTCGACGCCGTCCTCGTCCACACCGGCCACGGCGACGCCCCTGCGCCGGCAGGTCGCCGCGTCCACGTCGGCGGGGCGCCAGTGGGCGACGCCCTTCATGAGCGTCACGGCGGCGCTCTCGCCGACACTGCGCAGCACCGACTCGTCGACCGGCCGGACGCCGGGGAGGTCGGTGACCACGTCCACCTCGCCGAGCCCCGCCTGCAGGCGGTTGGCGACGATGCGCACACGCTCGCCGAGACCCGCGAGGTCGCAGAGGTAGCGCGTCTGCTCCTCGGCCTCCCGGCGGGGTGCCTCGACGCTGTCGCGCGCCACGGCGTAGACGACCGAGGCACCTGCCAGGCCGGCGATCACCGGCGTGACGCGCCGGTACCCAACGCCGGCCTCGGTGAGCACGCCGAGCCCGCCCAGGTCGAGGTGGTGCCGCTCGACTGCGCGCCTGACGAGGCGCAGCACGTGGCGTCCGGGGAAGGCCTCGTCGCATGCGTATCGGGGGTCGGCTGGCGGCTGCACGGGCTCATCCTATCGCGCCCCGGTTCGCCGGGTCCCGGGAGGCGGCGCTATACTGGCCCTCCGCGACCAGCGCAGAAAGGACCCGCGCGCGTGCGCCCCTCGCCCAACCCCCCATCCCGCATCCGCTTCGTCCGCCTGCTCGGGCTCTCCCTCGTCGCGCTCGCCGTCGTGGTGTCGGGCGGCGCGCTGGTCGCCGTGCCCTCCGCCTCTGCGTCCCCGTCCGCGTCGCAGATCGACGCGTTCCTGGCGTCGCACTCCTCGCCCATGACCGGCGAAGGGGCGGCGTTCGTCGAGGCGGGCCGCAGGAACGGTGTCGACCCGGCGTTCCTCGTGGCCATCTCCGGCGCCGAGAGCAGCTTCGGCCGGTTCCTGTACTCCGAGGGCGGCGACCAGTGCGCCTACAACGCCTTCAACTGGTTCTTCGGCGCCACCTGGCCGCAGAGCGACTTCTCCTCGTGGAGCGACGGCATCGGGCGCGTCGCGCAGGGCCTCGCCGGCGGTCTGTACTACGGCTCCGGGCTCTACTCGGTGCAGGCGATCGCTCCACGCTACTGCCCGGACGGCACGGCGAACTGGGTCGCCAACGTCACGTCGTTCATGATCCAGCTCGGCGGCAACCCCACCGACACGCGCCTCTCGGCCACCTACGGGCCCGCGTCGACTGATCCCGCCCTGCTGGGGCTCGACGGCGAGGTGCGCCTCTCCGGCGCGCCGTTCGAGGTGGGCCGCGAGATCACCGCCCGCTTCACCCTGACCAACGTCGGCGACCGGCCGGTGGCGCTCGACGGCATCCAGCTCATGGCCGTCGACCCGCGGGGCTCCCGGTCGGGCGTGGTCTCGGACCAGCCGGTGACGCTGCTGCCCGGCCAGCCCCTCGAGGTCACCGCCGTGTGGCCCCTGGACACGGTCGGCATGTGGAGCGGCTGGATCGAGGTCATCCAGGCCGGGCAGGTCAACGTGGTCGGCGCGAAGACGGCCTTCACGTACCGCGTCACGCTGCCGAAGAGGGTGCTGACCCGGCAGCAGATGCGCGCCGAAGAGGCGCTCTCCCCGGTGACGGCCGGGAGCTGACCGGCACCTCGCCTCCCTCACGGCGCCAGGAAGGCGCCGGCCTCAGAACTGGAAGTAGAGGAAGGGGCTCGGCGCGCTCATCGCCAGGAGCGAGCCCCCGAGGAGGATCCCCAGCGCCACCGCGTAGCGCAGCTTGGGCGCCGGCTTGATCTCCCAGGTGTTCGGGGCCAGGTTCACCCACAGCAGCCCGAACACGATGAGCGCCAGCAGCGACGTCCCGAGCGGCATGAGCTCGCCGCCGCGCACGCCGTTCAGGCCGATCATGGCGCCGAGCACGTCGAAGGCCTGGGTCATGGTGAGCGCGCGGAAGAACACCCACGCGACCACCGCGCAGAGGAACGTCAGCAGGCGGTTCAGCCAGACCCAGCCGGGCGTGAGCCCCCACTTGCGGAACAGCACGTGCACCGATTGGAACACGCCCCACAACAGACCCCAGAACACGAAGGTCCAGGCGGGTCCGTGCCACAGGCCGGCCAGCAGGAAGGTGAGGAGCAGGTTGCGCACCGTCGCCAGGGTGGTGCCGCGCGAGCCGCCCAGCGGGATGTACAGGTAGTCGCGCAGCCACGACGACAGCGACATGTGCCAGCGGCGCCAGAAGTCCGACGGGTTCTGCGCCTTGTACGGCGAGTCGAAGTTCTGCGGGAACCGCAGGCCGATCATGAACGCCACGCCCACGGCCATGTCCGAGTACCCGGAGAAGTCGAAGTACAGCTGTAGCGTGTAGCCGAGTGCGGCGCCCCAGCCCGAGAGCAGGCCGAGCTGGGCGTGGTGCTCGAAGAGCTTGTTCACGTAGGGCGCCATCATGTCGGCGACGAGCAGCTTCTTGGCGAGGCCCATGGCGAGGAAGAAGACGCCGGTGCCGATGAGGCTCAGGCGGAAGCGCTGCTGCGCCCGCTCGAGCTGCTCGCCGACGTGCCCGTAGCGGATGATGGGCCCCGCCATGAGGTACGGGAACAGCGTGGCCCAGGCGAGGTAGTGCACCACGGTCTTCGCCGGGCGGATCATGCCGCGGTACACGTCGACGACGTACGAGATGGCGGCGAAGGTGTAGAACGACACGCCGACCGGCAGCAGGACCTTGAGCACCGGCAGCGGCTCGTCGGCGCCGAAGAGGCCGGCGAGCCCGTTCAGCGAGTCGAGGAAGAAGCCGCGGTACTTGAAGTAGCCGAGCAGCCCGAGGTTGACGGCGATGGCGCCGGCCAGGAGGAGCTTGCGCCGGCGCCCGCTCTCGCTGCGCGAGATGAAGCGGCCGGCGACCCAGTCCACGAGCGTCGTGCCGTACAGCAGCGGCAGGTAGCGCCAGTCCCAGAGGCCGTAGAAGACGCTCGAGGCGACGATCAGGAAGACGAGCCGCGCGTAGCCGCGCGGGACCAGCCAGTACAGGACGACGACGGCCGGCAGGAAGTAGAGGAGGAAGCCGAACGTGTTGAAGAGCACGGTCTAGGCCCTCACTTCGGCGGCCACTGCATCGTCTTGAGCACGTAGTCGGTCGCCTTGGCCGTGTTGTCGACGGTCATGTGCACGCCGTCGTAGAAGCCTTCGGGGTCGCCGCCCCACGTCGTGATGTCGGTGATGTCGATGAAGTCGAAGTCGTACTTCGCCTTCAGGGACTCGAGGTAGTCGAGCACCTGCTGGTGGCGCTCGGGCCAGCCGAGCGGGTCGACGTACGGGCGCAGCTTCGGGTTGATCGGCGTGAGCACGATGAGCGGCTTCGACCCGTGCTCGTTCATGAACGCGAGCGTGTCCTCGAAGTACTTCTTCGCCGTCGGGTCGAGCGAGAAGTAGGCGTCTGTGTAGAGGTCGGTGTAGCGCTTGACGGACTTCGGCCAGCGCTTCTTCCACTCGCCCTTGGTGAGCGGCCGGTCGGCCATGCTGCCGTCGCTCTTGAAGCGGCTGCGGTACTCGTCGTAGATGCGCTTGACCTTCTTCCGGTTCATGAGCACGCGGACGGAGTCCTTGGCGCTGGTGATGGAGAACACCGAGGCGCGGTTGTCCCAGACCGAGCGCAGGATCACCGACGGGGTCTTGCGGACGGTGCCGGACCCCTCGACGTACTGGGCCAGGCGAGGCTCGTTGGCGGTGCGTCCCTGGATCTCGAACGGCACGAACGACTCAACGTCGAGGAGCCAGAAGTAGTACGGCTTCGAGTCGGGGAAGCGGTCGTGGATGAAGTTGACCATGGCCCAGGCGTCGGCGGTGCCGCCGATGCCGTTCACGCCGGCGTTGAAGGTGCGCAGGCCGGTGGCCTTCGCGAAGCGCTCGGGCATCCAGCGCATCGAGCGCGAGCTGCCGAGCGTGATCAGCTGCGGCGGCTCCTTGAGGCTCTCGATGGCGTCGGCCTTGATGGTGCGGTCCGACGTGGTGACGGTCGGCAGCAGCTTCGTCCCGATGAGGCCGTACGGGTCGGCGAGGGTGGTGAGCGTGCCGACGGCGGCCATCACGACGAGCGCCGCGACGACCGTGACGACGAGGAACCAGAACGTCCGGCGCCCCCTGGTCTGGTCGATCTCGGGGGGGTCGGGGATGACGCGCTTCTTGAGGCCGGGCCTGGGGGCCGGCTCGCCTGCGGCCGCCGGCTCGCCGGCCGCACCGCCGTCCAGGCCCTCGGCCTTGTCCAGCGACTGCCCGCCCGGCGCCAGCCGTTCGGGCACGCCGGGGCCTTCGTCCTCGGGGGACAGCGCGAACGGTTCGTTGTCGTCAGGGTTCACAGCAGCAGCGAGGCTCGGGGCGAGCGGATGGGGAGGAAGGATACCACGCAGGGTGTGACGCTCGCAGGGCCGCGACGGTGCGGCGGCGGTGCGGCCGCGGTGCGCGTAGGGCGGGCACCGCCCGGCGCCGGCAGCCGTGGGACGAGGCGCTCAGGGGTGCGGCGGCGGCGCGGCGAGCGCCGCCGTGACGCGTTCGACGAGGCCGGCGGCCGGCACGTCGTCGAGGCCGCCGTTCTCCGTCCCGGAGTCGTGCGCCCCGGCGACGCCGCGGCCGCTCAGGAAGGCGCGCACGAGGCGGATGCTCCCGCCGTGCGTGACGACGAGGGTGCGGCGCCCGTCGCGGGCCACGTCGCGCAGGGCCGCCAGCACGCGGCGCTCCTGGTCGGCCAGGCTCTCGCCGCCGGGGAAGCGGAAGCTCTCGGGGTGCTCGCGGTAGCGCGTCCAGTCCTCTGGGTCCTCCTCCGCGATGTCGCGGAAGAGGCGCTGCTCCCAGTCGCCGCAGTGCGCCTCGGCGAGGCGCGGGTCGGCGACCACGGGCAGCGTGCCGCCGAGCTCGTCGCGCACGACGGCGGCCGTCTCGCGGGCGCGCTGCAGGTGGCTGGTGACGACGAGCTCGATGCCGCGCCCCTCGAGCGCGCGAGCGCACTCGCGCGCCTGGGCGCGGCCCGTCTCGTTGATGCCGACCTCGGCCCAGCCCATGCAGCGGGCCGGCTCCCGGTTCCAGTCGGTCTGGCCGTGCCGGAGGAGCAGGATCGTCACTCGTCCCCCTTCGGGGTGACGACGCCGCGAGCCGTGCGGGCGGCCGCGGAGGCGCCGCTCAGTGGAAGGTCAGCAGGGTGTCGCCGCGCACGCCGAGGCGCAGCGTCTCGACCGAGATGACCTCGTCGGGCGGGATGTTGCCGAGGTTCACGTTGGTCCCGAACTGCTTGATGAACCAGGCCTGCTGCTTCTTGATGGGCGCCTCGAAGAGGATCTGCGCGGTGTCGAACGCCTCGCGGATCTCCTCCAGCAGACCGTCCTTCACGTCGCCGGTGGGACGGTAGATGCCGACGGTGCCCGACTCGCGCCCCTCGGTGATGACCTTCCAGGCGCCGGCCTCGAGCTCGCGGCCGATCTTGTCGATCCAGGTGGACGGGGCGATGGTGACGGCGTCGTCCTTGCTGCCCACTTCGCTGAGCACCTTGAACTCCTGCGAGAACCGGCGGAGCAGGGCGAGCTTGTCCTCCTCCTCCATGGCGATGGTGCCGTCCGAGATCTCCACGCACGTCATCTCGCACGAGCGCACGAGCGCGAGCCACTCCTCGACCTTGTTCTGGCGCAGGCAGACCTCGAAGAACGTGCCGCCGAAACAGACCGGTACGCCGTGGCTCTGGTACAGGTCGACCTTCTCCTTGAGGTTGGGCGTGACGCAGGCCGTGCCCCAGCCGAGCTTCACGATGTCGACGTAGTCGCCGGCGACCTCGAGGAACTGGCGTACCTGCTCGAGGCTCAGCCCCTTGTCGAGCACGTGCGTCAGGCCGCTCTCGCGCGGCTTGCTGGTGCGCTGCGGGAGCGCGAGAAAGTCGAACATGCTCGTTCCTCCGTCGGTCGGGCGCCAGACCCAGGGGCGCTCGAGAATGGTACCAGACGGGGCGGACCGGCCGGGGACGCCGGCGCGGCGGCCGGGCCGGCGGCGGGGGGCCGCGCCGGTCAGCTCTTGAAGAGCAGGGCCAGGCCGCTCAGGAACAGGACGGCGGCCAGGACGCTCCGCAGCACCCGTGTGGGCGCCTTCACCGTGAGCTGCGAGCCCAGCAGCACGCCGGGGATCGAGCCCATGAGCAGGGCGCCCACCATCCACAGGTCCACGTTCCCGACGCTGAACTGGGCGATGCCGGTGGCGAGCAGGAGGATCATGGCCTGGAACACGTCGGTGCCGACGATGCGGTCGGTGGTGAGCGGATAGAACAGGATGAGGAAGACGCCGATCAGCGTGCCGCTGCCGACCGAGGTCAGGCCGATGATGAAGCCGACGACGACGCCCAGGCAGACGGTGCCGATCTTCATGCGTCGCGACATGCGGATGTTCTCGCGGCGGTACTTCTTGTCGACGTGCAGCAGGACCTTCACGATGAGGAGCACGCCGACCATCATCAGGCACGAGCCGATGGCCTTGTACAGGAACAGGTTGACCCCGTCGCCGTAGTGCGCCTTGACCATGGCGACGGCGGCGACGCCGGTGAGCGACGCCGGCACGCTGCCGAGGCACAGCCAGAGCGCCAGGGGGATGTCCACGGAGCCCTGGCGCCAGTGCTTCCACGAGCCGGCGATCTTGGTGACGGCGGCGTAGGTGACGTCGGTGCCCACGGCCATCGTGGGGGCGAAGCCGAACACGAAGATGAGCACCGGCGTCATGAGGGCGCCGCCGCCCATGCCGGTCAGGCCGACCAGGAAGCCCACGAGGAGGCCGGCGATGGTGAGGTAGCCGTTCAGGTGGCCGCCGAGCG
>CAIXSE010000033.1 GCA_903921965.1 uncultured Thermoleophilia bacterium
CGTCCGCCACGCCGACGTGCGCATGCGCGCCAAGGACGGACGGGCCGTGGACGGCCTGTTCTCCGCCGAGCCGATCACGCTCGGGGACGAGCCCTGCCTGCTGACCACGATGCTCGACATCACCGAGCGCAAGCGCGCCGAAGAAGCTCTGCGCGCGAGCGAGGAGCAGCTCGCCACCGCCGTCGACGGGTCCGGGGTCGGGCTCTGGGACTGGCAGGTGCAGACCGGCGAGGAGACGTTCAGCGAGCGCTGGGCCGAGATCGCCGGCTACACGCTGGACGAGCTGTCCCCGACCTCCATAGAGACCTGGCGGCGGCTCACGCACCCCGACGACCTCGCGCGTGCGGACGGACTGCTCGCGGAGCACTTCGCCGGCAAGTCGGCGATCTACGAGTTCGAGGAGCGCGTGCTGCACAAGGACGGCCGCTGGATCTGGGTGCTCGACCGCGGAAGGGTGTCGGAGTGGGACGAGCGGGGCCGTCCCGTGCGCATGATCGGCGTCGCGCTCGACATCACCGAGCGCAAGCGCGCCGAGGAGGCGCTGCAGCTGGTCAGCGAGCGCCTCGCCCTCGCCACGCGCGCCGGCGGCGTGGGCGTGTGGGACTGGGACCTGGAGAGCGACACGCTCACCTGGGACGACCAGATGTTCGCTCTCTACGGCATCCGTCCCGAGGAGTTCGGGGGAGCGTACGAGGCCTGGCGAGCCGGCGTGCACCCGGCGGACAGTGAGCGCGCCGACGGCGAGATCCAGCTGGCGTTGCGCGGCGAGAAGGAGTTCGACACCGAGTTCCGCGTGCTCTGGCCGGACGGCTCGGTGCACGTCATCCGCGCCCTCGCCAGCCTCGAGCGCGACCCGTCGGGGCGGCCCACGAGGATGCTCGGCACCAACTGGGACATCACCGCCGCCAAGGAGATGGAGCAGGCCCTGCGCCTGCGCGAGTCCTACCTCACGGCGATCATCGAGAACCAGCCCGGCCTCGTCTGGCTCAAGGACGCCGACAGCCGCTTCCTGGCGGTGAACAAGGCGTTCGCCGAGTCGTGCGGCCAGGGCGTGCCCGAGAACGTGGTCGGCAAGACCGACTACGACGTGTGGCCGCCGGAGCTCGCCGAGAGCTACCGCGCCGACGACGTGCGCACCATGGAGGCGGGCGTGGGGCTCGTCGTCGAGGAGCCCATCGCCCACAAGGGCCAGAAGCTCTGGTTCGAGACCTTCAAGACGCCCGTGACCGACGAGGACGGGCGCGTCGTCGGTACCGCCGGGTACTCGCGCGACGTCACCGAGCGCAAGCTCGCGGAGGAGCGCCTGCACACCGTCAACCGGCAGCTGCAGGATGCGGTCGCCAACGCCAACACCCTTGCGGTCGAGGCGCAGGCGGCGACCACCGCCAAGAGCCGCTTCGTCGCGCACATGAGCCACGAGATCCGCACGCCGCTCAACGCGATCATCGGCTTCGCCCAGCTGCTGGCCGGCGACGCGGCGCTCACGGCCCAGCAGAAAGAGCGCGTCGACATCATCACGCGCAGCGGCGAGCACCTGCTGGCGCTGCTCAGCGACGTGCTCGAGCTGTCCAAGGTCGACTCCGGCAGCCAGCGCCTCGACGAGGTCGTCTTCGACCTCCACAAGCTCCTCACCGACCTCGCCCTCGTCTTCCGCGCCCGCGCCGAGGCGGCAGGGGTCTCGTTCGAGCTCCAGGGGCTCGACGACGTGCCCCGCTTCGTGGTGGCCGACCAGTCCAAGCTGCGCCAGATCCTCACCAACCTGCTCGGCAACGCCGTGCGCCTCACGGACGCGGGCTGCGTGCGGCTGGTCGTGGCCGTCGAGGAGCAGTCCGGAGTCCGGCTGCTGCTGCGTGCCGCCGTCGAAGACACGGGGCCGGGCATCGCCTCCGACGAGATGGAGGCGCTGTTCGCGCCGTTCGAGCAGACGTCGTCCGGACGGCTCCAGGGGACGGGGTCCGGGCTGGGCCTGACGATCAGCCGCCAGTTCGCCTGGATCATGGGCGGCGACCTCACCGTCAAGAGCGTCGTGGGCGTCGGCAGCGTCTTCCGCCTCGCCGTCCCGGTGCGCCCCGGCTCCGAGGAGGGCTGCGTGCCCGAGGCCGGGCTGCACGCCCACGTCCGCCTCGACCCGGCGCAACCGGAGTGCCGGGTCCTCGTGGTCGACGGCGACGCCGACGGGTGCCGGCTGCTCGTCGAGCTGCTCGGCGGAGCCGGGTTCAGTGTCGCGGCGGCGGGCGACTGGGCGCAGGCCGCCGCCGAGCTGCGCCGCCGCCCCGCCCTTGTCGTGCTCGCCGACTCCCTGCCCGACCGCGACGTCGCCGGCGTCGTGCGCTCCCTGCGCCGGGAGCCGGGCGAGCCTGCGGTGCTGGTGCTCGCGGCCGAGGCCACCGGCGAGAACCGCGACCTCCTGCTCGCCGCCGGCGCCGACGCCTTCGTGGCCAAACCCTTCCGCGCCGCGGAGCTGTTCGAGCGCGTGCGCGAACTCACAGGCGTGCGCTACGACGAAGACGAAGCCGGGGCCGAGGAGACGCCGCCGCGACCCTCTGTCCCGCGCGCGCTGACGCGCGAGCAGCTGGCCGCGCTCTCGCCGAGTATCAAGCAGGAGCTGCGCGACGCGGCGGTCCGCGCCCGGCACGCGCGCCTGCTGGAGCTCGCCGCCCAGGTCGCCGCCGCCGACCCCGCGGCCGGCGAGCGCCTCGACGAGCTCCTCGCGGTGTTCGACTACCCGGGGCTGCTCCGGCTGCTCGACGAGGCCGGCGCGTGAGCCCGGGCGCCGCCGGCTCCGGGTGCTCGTGCCGGCCGACGCAGGCGGGCCCGGCCCGTCACCGCGGCTCCGGCGGCGTGCGCCCGTGCCGCTCCGGTCGCGTTCTGCCTGCACAGGGTCTAGACGACGTTCCCAGGGTCAACATAGCAGGCATGATGTATGGTTCCGCACAGAGCCCCCGCTGTCCGGCGCGAGGGCTTCCCTGGCATCCATGACAGTCGAGCTCACAGGCGATCCGGCGTCCTCCTCCGGGGACGTCCAGCGCCACGCCGTACCCGCGGCGGGGCCGGGCCCTCACGACTCCGGCCCCGAGCAGCTCTTCGCCGAAGTCTTCCGCTCCGCCCCGGCGCTCCTCGCGGTCGCGGGGCCGGGCGGCACCGTCATCGACGTCAACGTCGCGCTGGCCGAGGCGCTCGGCTATGCGCGCGACGAGCTCGTCGGCAAGACGGCTGCCGAGCTCGGCCTTCTGCCCGGGGCCGGACAGCTGAGCGGGCTGCGGGAGGCACTCGCCGGCGGGGGTCAGGTCCACAACGTCGACGTCGACGTGCGGCGCCGCGACGGCACCGTCCTCAGCGGCCTCCTCTCGGTGCAGGCGATCGTGATCGGCGGAGAGCGCGTCCATCTCGCCACGCTCACCGATGTCACGGCGCTGAGGCGCGCCCAGGACGAGGCGCGCGCCGCCGCGGGCCTGCTCTCCGGCCTGCTCATGTCCATCCCCGACATCGTCTTCTTCAAGGACACACAGGGCGTCTACCTGGGCTGCAACGCCGAGTTCGCGCGGTTCGTCGGACGCGACGCCGCCGCCGTCGTCGGCCGCACCGACCGCGAGCTGTTCGGCGACGAGGTCGCGGAGGCGTTCCTCGAGAACGACCGGCTCGTCGTGGAGGGCGGCGAGCCGCGGCACAACGAGGAGTGGATCGACTACCCCGACGGCACGCGTGCCCTGGTCGACACCTTCAAGGCGCCGCTGCGCGACGCCGACGGCGCCGTTGCCGGCCTCGTGGGAGTGAGCCGCGACATCACCGAGCGCCGGCGCGCGGACGAGGCTCTGTGGCGCCAGTCGCGGCTCCGTGAGCTCCTCACCGAGCTCTCGTCGACGTACATCGACCTGCCCCTCGACGCGGTCGAGGCGGCCATCGACGACTCCCTGCGGCAGCTCGGCGAGTTCGTCGGCGCCGACCGCGTGTACGTGTTCGAGTACGACTGGCACGAGAACACGGCGTCGAACACCCACGAGTGGTGCGCCGAGGGCATCGAGCCCGCCATCGACGACCTGCAGGAGGTCCCGGTCGGGGAGCTCGTCGAGTGGGTCGAGACGCACCGCCGCGGCGAGACCATGTACGTCCCCGACGTGCAGGCCCTGCCCCCGGCGCGCCTGCGCGAGATCCTCGAGCCCCAGGGCATCCTGAGCCTGCTCGCGGTGCCGCTGCTGAGCGGCGGGCAGTGCCTCGGGTTCGTCGGCTTCGACTCGGTCCGCGTGCGCCACCACTACTCGCAGAGCGAGCAGCTCCTGCTCTCGGTGTTCGGGCGCATGCTCGCGGGCGTGCGGCAGCGCAAGCGCGCCGAGGAGGTCCTGCGGGAGTCGTCGGACCGCCTGGCGCTCGCCACGCGCGCCGGCGGCGTGGGCGTGTGGGACCTCGACCTGCGCAGCGGCGAACTGCACTGGGACGACCAGATGTTCGCCCTGTACGGTGTCGCGCGTGAAGAGTTCGGGGCCGCGTACGAGGACTGGGAGCGGCACCTGCACCCGGACGACCACGACCGCGTCGTCGAGGCGTTCACCGCGGCCGTGCGCGGAGAGGCCGAGTACGACACGGAGTTCCGCATCGTGCGTCCGGACGGTGCCGTCCGCATCGTCCGTGCCCTGGCCCTGGTGCAGCGCGACGTGACCCGCGCGCCCGCGCGCGTGACCGGCACCAACTGGGACATCACCGCCGCCAAGGAGATGGAGCAGGCCCTGCGCCTGCGCGAGTCCTACCTCACGGCGATCATCGAGAACCAGCCCGGCCTCGTCTGGCTCAAGGACGCCGACAGCCGCTTCCTGGCCGTCAACCAGGCGTTCGCCGAGTCGTGCGGCCAGGACGTGCCCGAGAACGTGGTCGGCAAGACCGACTACGACGTGTGGCCGCCCGCCCTCGCCGAGAGCTACCGCGCCGACGACGTGCGCACCATGGAGGGCGGCGTGGGGCTCGTCGTCGAGGAGCCCGTCGCCCACAAGGGCCAGAAGCTCTGGTTCGAGACCTTCAAGACGCCCGTGACCGACGAGGACGGGCGCGTCGTCGGTACCGCCGGGTACTCGCGCGACGTCACCGGGCGCAAGCTCGCGGAGGAGCGCCTGCACGCCGTGAACCGCCAGCTGCAGGACGCCGTGGCGCACGCCAACACCCTGGCGGTCGAGGCGCAGGCGGCGACCACCGCCAAGAGCCGCTTCGTGGCGCACATGAGCCACGAGATCCGCACGCCGCTCAACGCGATCATCGGCTTCGCCCAGCTGCTGGCCGGCGACGCGGCGCTCAC
>CAIXSE010000034.1 GCA_903921965.1 uncultured Thermoleophilia bacterium
GCGGCCAGCAGGTCGCCGGTGAGGCCGCGCAGGTCTTCCGTGCTGATGAAGTACCTGTCGCTCATTTGATGAACTCCTGCTGGTCGTCGAGACGGTAGTCGCCGATGGGCGCCGGCTTCTCCGGGTCCTCTGAGACGACGTAGTCGTAGCGGTCGCGGACGATGTGCTGCAGCTTGCGGTTCACGAGGCTCAGCGGGATGCCGACGGGGCAGAAGCGCTCGCACTCGCCGCAGTCGACGCAGCGCCCGGCGAGGTGCAGGGCACGGGTGATGTTCCAGCTGAAGTTGCCGCGCGGGTGGGACGAAGGCTCGATCCACTGGGGCTGCGTCTTCTCCACGATGCAGCGCTCGCAGATGCAGAGCGGGCAGACCTGGCGGCAGGCGTAGCACCTGACGCACTTGGCGAACTGCCCGGTCCAGAAGGCCCAGCGCTCCTCGAGCGAGAGCGCGTCGAGCTGGGCCACGCGGTCGTCGATCGTCATGATGGGCCGCGGCGGCTCGGGCTGCGGCTCGCCGACGATGTGGTCGACGTTCTGCGGCTCGCGGATGTCGCAGCCGTAGCAGCGCGGCGCCACGTTCTCTTCGGCGAGGGCGAGCGGCTCGGGCAGCTCGTTCTCTTCGAGCACGCCGCCACAGCGCACGCCGATGAGCACGACGTCGCCGGGCTCGATCTGCTTCTCGCGGAGCAGGCCGGCGACCGCCTTGACGTCGCAGCCCTTCACGACGAGCGCGATCTTGCCGAGCTCCTGGACGTGGTCACGCCGGGGGTTCAGGTACGTGACCAGGTTGTGCACGCAGCGCGTGTCGAAGATCAGCCTGTCGGCTGCGGCCGGGTCGGTGACGAACACCGGCCGCGCCCCCCTGCGCCCGTTCTCCCAGCCGATGACGACGCGGACGTCGCCCTTCTCGAGGAGCTCGCGGGCGATGCGCCGCAGGTCGGCGACGCCGGTGTACTCGGGGGCCTGGGTCATGGTGGTCTCGCTCATCAGGCCTCCCCTCCGCCGCTCGCGGCCGGGACGGCCGCCGCCACGCCCGGGTCGGCCGGCCAGGACTCTACGGCGTCCGGCGCCAGAGCGCGGTAGGCCTCGAACGGGCCGAGCTCGCGCACGTTGGCGACGGTCTCGTTCACGACGTCCTTCCACTTCGCGCCCTCGCTGGCGGAGACCCAGCTGAAGGTGATGCGCCGCGGGTCCATGCCCATGAACTCCATGAAGTCGTGGAACACGGCGAAGCGCCGGCGGGCGTGGTAGTTGCCCGAGGTGTAGTGGCAGTCGGCGGGGTGGCAGCCGCTGACGATCACGCCGTCGGCGCCGCGCTCGAACGCCTTGATGATGAACAGCGGGTCGATGCGGCCGGTGCAGGGCAGCCTGATGATGCGCACGTTGCTCGCCATGTGCAGGCGGCTGGTACCGGCCAGGTCGGCGCCGGTGTAGGTGCACCAGTTGCAGACGAAGGCGGTGATACGGGGTTCGAAGTCGCTCATGTGGCCGTCACTCCCACGCGCAGAGCGCGTTGATCTCGCTGTAGACCTGGTCGTCGGTGAACGTCTCGAGCTCGACGCTGTTGCTCAGGCACACCGCCTCGCAGGTACCGCAGCCCTGGCACACGCCCGGGTTCACGTAGGCGAGGTGGCCGGTGACGCTGCCGTCCACGGCGCAGACCTCGCGCTGCTCGATGGCCCCGTAGGGGCAGACCAGCGCGCAGCGCATGCAGCCGATGCAGGTCTGCTCGTTGACGACGGCCACGGCCGGCTCGCGCTCGAGCTCGTCGGCGCTGAAGAGCGCGAGCACCTTGGCGCCGGTGGCGCTGGCCATGGCGACCGCGTCGGGGATGTCGCGCGGGGCCTGGCAGGCACCGGCCACGAAGACGCCGGCGGTGTTGGTCTCGACGGGGCGCAGCTTGGGGTGCGCCTCGTTGATGAAGCCGTGCTCGTCGACGCTCACGCTGAGCTTCTGGGCGAGCTCCTTGACGCCGTCGTTGGGGCGGATGGCCGTGGCCAGCAC